>CAXBNB010000196.1:0-7193 GCA_963976505.1 uncultured Reichenbachiellaceae bacterium | reverse complement strand
TGCTACTGCACCTGAAGAGACCAAAACTACCTGAGTGCCGTTGGCTCTCAATTCAGCTACTTGATCCACAATGTTTTCAATGCGTTTTACATCGGGCAAGCCACTGGCTAGCGTCAGTACATTCGAGCCAATTTTTATCAGAATTCTTTTAACCTCTTTGCCCATTTTATTGAAATATAATGGTTTTTTTTCCTTGCATCAATATTCTGTTTTCAGAGTAATAGTGGATTGCTTTGGCCAGAACCATGCGTTCCAAATCCCTGCCTTTTCTAACCAAGTCTCTGGTAGTGTCTCTATGGGAGATTCTGGTAATGTCTTGTTCGATTATAGGTCCTTCGTCTATGTCTTTGGTGACGAAATGACTCGTAGCACCAATGATTTTCACACCTCTTTCATACGCCTGTTTGTATGGGTTGCCACCTATAAATGCCGGTAAAAAAGAATGGTGAATGTTGATGATGTTGTTGGGGTAATGACTGACAAAATCTTCAGACAATACCTGCATGTACCTGGCTAGAACAAGTGTATCAACTTGGTGTTCCTTAAGTAGTGCCAATTCCTTTGCCTCCTGTTCCTTTTTGTTTTGTTTGGTAATAGGGAAAACGAAATATGGAATACCATATTGATCAGCTAGTGGTTTTAAGTCAGGATGATTAGAAATGATAAGTGGGATGTCGATGGCATATTCCCCATTTTTATGTCGCCACAATATTTCTAATAGACAATGGTCGTATTTCGATACAAAGATGGCTACTCGGCTATGATTTCCAGAAAATTTAATCTGCCATTGGGCATTCATGGACTCGGCGATCGGTGCAAAGAGTTCCTCTACCTCTTGAGCAGGAACTTTGAAATTTTGCATTTCCCACGACACACGTACTGAGAATATTTTTTCAATCGGGTCAACATGCTCGTGTAAATTGATAATGTTGCCACCGTTTTCGAAAACAAAATTGGATATACGGGACACGAGTCCTACCTGATCGGGCCCGGAAAGTAATAAGGTTGCTTGTGTGTTTTTATCCGTATTCATTTTTTTCTTTTAAAGAGGCTATCTCAAAAGGCAGATAATTCCCAGATTCCTGACTGTCGTCAGACATGTATTCTGGGATCTGTCCTAGAAACAACTATTTATGTCTTTTCAAAGGGATGCCGGAATAAGTCTGGCAATTGTTTCACCTTTTTGAGGTAGCCTCTTTTTACTCACCAAGTTTAATGTAGAAAACTGTTTAAACTCCTTTTTGGTCTGTCTTTCAAACCCTTCAGCGATATTATTCAAAACTGATACAGAGGCGCGTTCAATTTGATTTCGAAAGCCAAAAACTTTCTCCTCATTGAACATAGCATATACTTCATTAGCAAGTTCTTTCGATTTTCGCCATGATAATATACCCTCAAACCCCTCTATCCTCATATTAATTTACTTTCAATTTTAAAACTATGCTCTAAGCATTCAACGCCTGTTCCAAATCAGCTTTGATGTCTTCAATGTCCTCTATGCCTACGCAAAGTCTGATCATCTCATTGGTGACACCAGCTGTTTTCAACTCCTCTTCAGTCAGTTGCCTATGGGTAGTAGAAGCAGGGTGACAAGCCAAAGATTTGGCATCTCCGATATTTACCAATCTTTTGAACATGCCAAGGGCATCATAAAATTTGACAGCAGCATCGTATCCGCCTTTGATTCCAAACGTCAGAAGGGATGCAGGTTTTCCATCACAATATTTTTTAGACAACTCATAGAAAGGGCTGCTTTTTAATCCACCAAAGCTTACCCATTCTACTTTCGAATGTGCTTCTAGGTATTCAGCTACTGCTTGTGCATTTTCGCAATGACGCTCCATTCTGAGTCCCAATGTTTCCAATCCCTGAAGAATTTGGAAAGCACTCATGGCTGGTAGGCAAGAACCTGTATTTCTCAATGCCACAGTTCTACATCTTCCTATGTAAGCTGCTGCTTCGAATGCTTCAGTGTACACCACACCATGGTAAGACGGTTCAGGAGTATTGAGCATGTGGAATTTTTCCTTGTGCTCAGTCCATGGGAATTTTCCAGAATCAACAATTACTCCACCTAAGGTAGTACCATGTCCACCGATGTATTTAGTCAATGCATGCACTACGATATCAGCGCCGTAAGCTATTGGATTGATGATCATTGGTGTTGCAACAGTATTGTCCACTATGAGCGGTACTCCGTGAGAGTGAGCCATTTTGGCAATTGCCTCTATGTCAACGATGTTGCCGGCAGGGTTGCCAATAGTTTCAGAAAATACCGCTTTGGTTTTATCGTCGATCAATTTCTCTAGGTCTTCTGCTTTGTCTGATGCAGCAAACCTTACTTCTATTCCTTGCTTTGGTAGCATGTGCGCAAACAAAGTATATGTACCGCCATACAATTGTGGTGTCGCTACGATATTGTCACCAACTTCAGCAATATTTAGAATAGAATAATTGATGGCTGCCATTCCTGAGCTAACTGCTAGAGAAGCAATACCACCTTCAAGTTCTGCAATTCTTTTTTCCAAAACATCTACCGTAGGGTTCATGATACGGCTGTAGATATTGCCGGGTACGGCCAGGTTGAATAGGTCAGCTCCGTGTTGAGCATCATCAAATTCATACGCTACAGTTTGATAAATAGGAACGGCAACAGATTTTGTTGTGCTTTCGGTTTCGTAACCGGAGTGGAGGGCAATCGAATTTTTTTTCATAAGTATATAATTGTAGTAGTGGAAAAATAATTTCTATTCAATATTAAATTCAAAGATTGGTTTATGCTTGAAAAACTTGCTTAAATTTTTCTTTTATTTCTTTATTGCAGAGGTTGCCTGTACTTCCTTCGTGGGTATGATCCAATTCTCTTTTTGGTTTGTAAGTGCCATCAGCCACTGATTGAGCTACATTTTTGTAGGCATCTCGGAACGGTGTTCCATTTTTCATGTCATCATTGAGTACATCCACGCTAAAAATATAGTCGTACATTGGATCTTCAGTTATATTGGATTTTACCTCTATTTTTTCCAAAGCAAATATGGCAACTGTCAGACAAGCTTTCAGGCTTTCAATAGCAGGAATAAATGATTCCTTTACCAATTGTAAATCCCTGTGGTATCCACTCGGCAAGTTGTTGGTAATCAATAGCAATTCATTGGGTAGGTTTTGTATTTTATTGCATTTGGCTCTTGTCAGTTCAAAAACATCTGGATTTTTCTTATGAGGCATGATGCTCGATCCGGTTGTCAATTCATCTGGGAAGGTGAGAAAACCAAAATTTTGACTCATATACAAAGTGATGTCCATAGACAATTTTGATAGCGTTCCCGCTACGGATGACATGGCGTAAGCGGTGGACTTCTCTACCTTGCCACGACTCATTTGAGCAGCTACAGAATTGTATTTTAGGGTTTCAAAGCCCATCAATTTGGTGGTCATTGTTCTGTTCAACGGAAAAGAAGAGCCGTAACCAGCACCAGAACCTAATGGGTTTTGGTCTGCTATCTTGTAGGCAGCATTCAACAAATGGATGTCATCAATCAATGATTCGGCATAGGCGGCAAACCACATTCCGAAAGAGGAGGGCATGGCAGCCTGCAAATGTGTATAGCCTGGAATCAATTTATCTTTGTGCGTGTCACTCAATTTAATCAACAGGTCAAACAATTCCTTGATTTGGTCTTTTATTGCCTTAATTTCTTCTTTGATATACAGGTGGAGGCAAACTAAAACTTGATCGTTTCTGGAGCGTCCTGTATGGATTTTTTTTCCTGCATCACCCAGTTCTTGAGTCAAATCATATTCGATCTTAGAATGGACATCCTCAAAACTTTCAGCGATTTCGAAGGTGCCATTTTCAACGTCTGTTAGCATCTTGTTCAGATTTGACAATAGTCCTTCCAATTCTGTTTTATTCAAAATACCAATACTTTCCAGCATGGTGGCATGTGCTTTTGATGCGATGATGTCGTATTTCGCTAAATGCATGTCCAATTCACGGTCATTGCCGACTGTAAATTGTTCTATTAGATTTTCTGTTTTATATCCTTTGTCCCAAAGTTTCATTTTAAATATGTTTAGTCAATAGTCAATAGTCAATGGTCGATGGCAACAAACTGTTGACTATCGATTGTTATTAATTGACTAGCGGTTATATTAATCATTTCTGCTTTTACTTTTCATATCATTTCTAAGCAGATACTTTTATTGTCTTTTTCAAATTTCTGAATTGTTACTTTATTCTTTAATAGAAGGTATTCAATGTGGCTGGTTGAACTGTTTCCCGATTTTATCCATATCACTTTAGGAGGGACACCTCTAATAATAGCTATATCATAAAAATCGGAATCCTGAGTTACAATGGTAAAACCTTTGTTTTTTGCAAACTCCCTAACTTCAAAATCGTCCGACTTGGATAATTTGTGATAACTCACATGACTGGAATTAGGGTAAAATTCTTTGAGTCTTTCGACTAATTTGTGTGAAAGATTTTGGTCAAACAAGAATTTCATTGAGCAACAACTGTAGCTTTTGATTCACGGTCTGAAGCAAACCTTAGTACTGCGGTGATATCAGAATCTGTAAGTTCAGGAAAATCTGCAAGGATTTCAGCTCGGCTCATGCCTGATGCCAACCAATTGAGGATGTCATAGACAGTAATTCTCATATTTCTGATGCAAGGTTTACCTCCTCTTTTACCAGCCTCAATGGTTATTATACTTTTATAATCTACTTCTTGATTCATGATCAAATATACTGATTTTCAAGATTTAATTTTGTTTTGTTAGCAACTGTTGACTATTGGCTGTGGTCTATGGACTATAATATCACTTTTTCTAATAATTTAATATACAACTCAACTCCCTCATCCAACTCGTTAATGTAAATATACTCATCTGCTGTATGTGATCGCGCCGAATCTCCAGGACCAATTTTTAATGAAGCTACAGGGATGATCGCTTGATCCGAAAGGGTAGGAGAGCCATAGGTCTTTCTGCCCAACTCCAAGCCAGCCTTTACCAATGGATGGTCCATCGGAATTGATGAGGATTTTAATCGAACTGATCGAGGAGTAATTTCTGCTAATGTATTTTTATCTATAATTTCCAGTACTTCTTCATGTGTATAAGCATCTGTTACACGGATGTCAATGGTATAAGTACATTCGTCCGGCACTACATTGTGTTGGCTGCCTGCATTTACTATGGTGACAGACATTTTCATCGGTCCCAAGGTGTCCGATACCTTATGAAATTTATAGTTTTGGATCCAATCAATGTCTTTGATGGCTTTGTAAATGGCATTGTCTCCCTCTTCTCTAGCTGCATGTCCGCTGATGCCTTTGGCGACACCATCTATTACCAAAAGTCCTTTTTCGGATACAGCCAAGTCCATTAATGTTGGTTCACCCACAATCGCTACATCTATTGTAGGAAGTTGCGTTAAAATACTTTCGACACCATTTTTCCCTGAAATCTCTTCTTCTGCTGTAGCAGCCATCACGAGATTGTACTTTAGATTTGTTTCTTCATAGAAGTGAATAAATGCAGCAATCAAACAGGTCAGGGCACCTCCTGCATCGTTACTGCCTAGGCCAAAGAGTTTGCCATCTTTTTCTATTGGTGAAAAAGGGTCTTTGGTATATCCTTTGTTTGGTTTTACAGTATCGTGGTGGGAGTTAAGTAAAATGGTTGGTTTGCTAGCATCATAATATTTATTGATAGCCCATACATTGTTTAGGTGTTGCTTTGTTTCTACGCTATTGTCTGTAAATACCTTTTGGATCAATGCAGCAGTTTGGTCTTCTTCCCGGGAAAAAGACTGAATTGAAATCAGGTCTTTCAAAAATTGCAATGTATTGATTCGCTCCTTATGCATGTTTATTTTGTCAGTTTTGTCCCTTTTTCTTCCAAAATATAGTCAGCATGTTTGATGCTTACCATACTCACGCCATTGTCAATGGCCTTAAAAGAATTGTCTAATTTAGGAATCATTCCATCGTGAATTGCACCTGCTTGTATTAATTCCTTGTAATGTTTTGGGTCAATATGGTCGATTACGGAATCATCATCATTCACATCTCTCAAAACACCCTTTTTGTCAAAACAATAGATCAGTTGGGTCTCATAAAAAGACGACAATGCAACCGCCAAGCCAGATGCGATCGTATCGGCATTGGTGTTGAGCATGTTGCCTTTTTGGTCATGTGTAAGGGCACAAAATATAGGGATAATGCCCATTTCTATGATTTTGACCAATAGCTCAGCTTTAATGTCCTCAGTGTTAAAATCACCAACAAATCCGTAATCAATTTCTGCATTAATCCGTTTGTGGCTGGAATTATGTTCATATCAGCCCCTGTCAAGCCCAAAGCATTGCAGTTCAAAGCTTGAAGGTCGGCTACAATGTTCTTATTGATTTGTCCGGCATATACGCCCGTTACCAATTTGATGGTAGCTTCGTCAGTTACCCGACGACCATTGACCATATTTACCGGAATGCCCAATTGCTTGCTCATTTCAGTAGCCAGTTTTCCGCCACCATGAACCAATATCTTTGATCCTTCTACTTTGGCAAAGTTTTGAAGGAACTTGTCCAATGCTTCTGGATTGTCGATGATGTTTCCGCCTATTTTTATTATTTGAATGCTTTTCATTTTATCAAGTCCGTTATTTTTCACTTGCCGGGCTTGTTCCGGCATCCCTTTGTGAATTGCAGGGTGGAGGTTTTACGGAAAGATCCCGGAACAAGTCCGGGAAAATTGTGTTGAAAATTATTGACCATTGTCTATCGACTGAATGATTTTCTTTAAAACTATTTGTGCTCCAATCTCTCGATTTTTCGCTTGTTTATAAACAATAGAATTGTCGATCACTGAATCAGTGGCCACTACATTTCTTCTGATCGGAAGGCAGTGCATAAACTTCCCATTATTGGTCAATGACATCAGTTTGTCGTCAATTGTCCAGTTGCCTTCTACATCTGGTTTTTCTCCGTAGTGAGCATAACTCGACCAGTTTTTAGCATATACAAAATCTGCTCCTTCGAATGCTTCCTGCTGGTTGTTGATGATTGGAATGCCTTTCGTGAATTCTTCCTTCAGTTCATATCCTTTAGGATGTGTAAGCACCACTTCAGCATCGGTGTGCTTCACCCATTGCAAAAAGGAGTTGGTAACCGCCTGTGGCAATACCCTT
>CAXBNB010000195.1:0-7195 GCA_963976505.1 uncultured Reichenbachiellaceae bacterium | reverse complement strand
GCACGACTATGGATAAGGCAAATTGAATGGTAATTAGGGCTTTGGTCAAAACAGTACTCCCTTTGACGCTGAAATTGCCTTTTAACAGCAACACAGGCCTGAATTTACTGCTTGATAGGGCAGGGTAGATTCCCGCCAACAAAGAAGTGAAAAACACCAAAATCAAAAGAGTGACAACCAAGTTGAGACCACTGAGGTCTTCCATGCCATAATTCAAATTCCACATATCTGTAAAGGCAGGAACAATCACATTGGACATCACTAGACCAACTAGTAATGACAACAAAATGATGAGCAAGGTTTCAAATAAAAACTGAGATACGATTTGCCATTTAGTAGCACCTACTACTTTACGGATACCTACTTCCTTCATCCTTTTGGCTGTCATAGCTATGGATGTATTCGTCATATTGAAACATGCAATCAATATCATCAAAGCCATAGAGAGGAATACGATCATTGGAGTAATGCTTAGGGGCAAATTGATTTGGCTCCATTGGATCTGTTCCCTATCATAATAGGTCTTAAATTGTTGCAATTGGTATGATTTCACCACCCTGTCAGTTTTTTCTTTATTCCGTCTCTCTATATACTTATCTAGCTGCTCACTGATGTTTGCAGCTTGATTGTGGGCCGTCAACTCAAAAAGAGTTGATGGATCACGCCAGTCTTTCCAACTGTCAGAATTCAGATCGTAGATGTCATAGAAATGCTCATACCTGATGATCATATCAAAAACGAAGGAGTTATTCAGCGGTACTTTTTCAAGTACACCACCTACAGTTACTTGAATTTCAGTTTGATTGGGGAAATTGATTTCTAATACTTTGCCTACAGGGTTTTCATCCTTAAAATATTTAGTAGCTGTTGCCTTACTCAAAAATATGCTGTGTCTATCGTTGAAGGAAGTATGGCTTCCATGAATCAATGGAAAATCAAACATTTCGAAAAAAGTACTATCGGCAAAAGCGATGCGCTCGCTATAAGAATCATCACCATTCTTGACATAGCCATTTTCTTTCATATATCGTGTATAGCGCTTTATTCCTGAAATTTCCATGGCGGCATTTGGTGCCAGATTGATGGGCGCACTGATCTGTTGGTATGGATCGCCTTCTGTTTTATTATAGTGGGAGTGTACCTTGTAAATCAAATCAACTTTTTCATCCTGATGGAAATTGTCAAATTCAATATTGAATGCTACCAATAAGTAGGCAGTAATACAGCAAGCCAATGCAATCCCCAATCCAAAAGTATTGATGAGAACATAACTTAAATTTTTTTGAAGGTTTCTGATTGCAACGAAGAGGTAGTTCTTTATCATAATAGGATCAATTTTGATTTGTTGGTTTCAACAAGTGTACCATACCCATAAGTAGCTGAATTACAGTTAATTATTAAATATAGTTAAATCTATTACGTCCGATTTCGAACTCTTCAGTATAGTAAATTGATTATTATCGTACAATATTTAAGCTATCCTCTAAATATTTTGTCTCGAGACAGCATCAATTGTTAATCAAAAACTGACTTACTTTTCTGGTGTATTCAGCAGGGCTGTCCTTAAAACTATCCGAGAAGCGACTGTTTTGCATCACATACACCTCCCCATTGCCATCTTTTACTTGGCTGCTGAGGGCATTGGCATCATGCTCATTAAACAAATAATTTTTACTGCCAATAATGAAAAGGATACTTCTGAAATTAGATGATGGAACTTCATTGAGAATAGTATATGGATCTTTGTACCTGTTAGTGACTTCATTCCCTAGTAACATTCTGCTACCGATCTGAGCGAACCTACTAGGTAAATCTTCAAATCTGGAAATTGCTCCGTCAGCCACTATACAATAGGTGTGTGATTTGGTGTAACCCATAGTAATGGAAATGGTTGCACCAATACCCCAACCATAGAGGTAGATTTTTTTACTGAAATTTTTCAAAGCGTAGTTGTACACGGCCTCAAAGTCTTTGTAAAATTCAGAATACAAATAAATTTCATTATCTATTTTAAAATCACTGCTGCTGCCAAAGCCGCGATAATCATAGCACAATACATTAAAACCCAGTGAGACAAATGATTTTATTCGAGCTATATTATCACCCATATTTCCATCTCCATTGTGACTCACAATGATTAGTTTATTAGAAGTTCTGGTTGCTGGGAAGTACCAACTATTAAGAGAAACACCGTCAGGTGTTTGAATTTTTTGTTCTTCAAATTTTAAATCAGTTGGATTTGCCTTGTATTTATTCGATGGATTTAAAGCCCAAGTCAATGAAGAAGAGGCCACTAAAGCCAAGGCCAAAAGCAATATTATTTTTGTTTTCATAGACACCCTTTGTAATACAGTTCTAAAAATAAGGTATTTGTAGGCTGAATCAAATCATTTCTACATCAATAAAACCAAATGACTTGTATCCTTTTAAATTCCAAGTCGTTGTTACATCTATAATGTTTAGGTATTTATGTTAAATATTTTTAGATAAATCTAAAAATAAGATTTATCTTATTAAATTTGAAACCATAATAAATAAATAGATGCAATAAAAATAGATGATTAGTCCACTTTTAGCCTTATCAGTATTCGGAAGTATTTGCGTAATGGCATATTTGATATTTCGTCCAAATGGGTATTATTGGATATTTCAACAAGGTAAGAAGCAAAATGAAAAAACAATCATAGAAGATGTTTTGAAACAACTTTTTCACATGGAGTATGAAAATACGCAAGTGAGATTTCGAGACTTAAAGGTTTCGACAGATATGGGTGGGGGAGATGTGCTAGAGATTCTTGATCAAATGATACAAAAAGGGCTTATCTCAAAACAAGGTGATTTTCTGGTATTAGAGTCTGAAGGCAGAGAATACGCATTAAGAATCGTCAGAGCGCACCGATTGTGGGAAAAATATTTGGCTGAAAAAACTGGTTACGATAAATCTGAATGGCACAACAGGGCAGAGCAGATGGAGCATGAACTGACCATAGATCAAACCAATGCATTGGCTAACATATTAGGAAGTCCCAATTTTGATCCCCATGGAGATCCTATTCCTACAGAAAGTGGTGACATACAACCTCAGCAGGGAATTTCTCTTTCTCTATTTCCTGTCAATAAAATTGGTAAGATCATTCACATAGAAGACGAACCAGAAGTAGTGTACAGACAAATATTAGCTGAAAACTTGCATATTGGTTCTCAGGTGAGGGTGGTTGAATCTAACCAACAAAGGGTAAGGTTTTTATCGGAAGGTGAGGAATTCATATTGGCACCACTTGTTGCCGAAAATGTGAGTGTAGAGCCAGTCAAACAAGAAGATGAACATGATCAAAGTACTAGACGATTGGCAAGCATTGGTGAAGGGGAAGAAGTAGAAATTATTGGAATTTCTAGAGAATGCCGTGGGCCCAATCGTAGAAGATTGCTTGATTTAGGATTTGTACCCGGCACTACCATTTCATTAGGAATTACGAGCCCTTTAAGGGATCCAAGAGCCTATAAAGTTCGGAATACAGATATTGCCCTGAGAAATGATCAGGCAAATTTCATTCTAATAAAAAACAAAGAAATATATGAACAGTCAGCCTCATAGCAGTTGTGAATCGTGCGAATTCAATAATGCAGGTAGTTTGAAAAGACTGGGTCTGGATGTGACTCAGTTCGACTATGTAGTGGCTTTAGCTGGCAATCCCAATACAGGTAAAAGTACGGTGTTTAATGCCTTAACAGGTTTGAGGCAACACACAGGCAACTGGCCTGGCAAAACTGTGACACGTGCAGAAGGAGGATTCTCTTATCAGGAAAAGAAATATAAATTGATTGACTTGCCTGGTACCTATTCTTTGCTTTCTACCAGTCAGGATGAGGAAATAGCCAGAAATTTCATATTGTTTGGCAGGCCTCAAGTTACTGTGATAGTAGTAGATGCAAGCAGGTTGGAAAGAAATTTAAATCTAGCGCTTCAGATTCTGGAGATTACAGACAATGCAGTGCTTTGCCTGAACCTGATGGATGAAGCCAAACGACACAATACAACTATAGATGAGCGTGCTTTGGCACGTAGGTTAGGGATTCCTGTGGTGGCAACTAGTGCCAGATTTGATGAAGGTATTCCAGAGTTGATCAAAACGATAAGTGATGTGGCTGAAAAAAGAATTGTCTGCAAACCTTATCGCATCAAGAACATTCCAAGTCACATACAAAACGCTGTAGATCAATTAAGTAAGCGTATCGAAGAAGAATATCCTCACGTACCTAACAGTAGATGGATTGCTTTTCGTTTACTCGAAAATGACCAGCGTGTAATTGAAGCCTTGGAAAACAATGAATTTGAAATAGCATAATTGAAATGGATAAAAAGGAATCTAAAAAGGACATTCTTTCATTCGCCAATAGCCTTAAGTGGAATATTGGTGAAAACTTCCATGACTCACTGACTCAAAGCATTTATACAGATGCTTCCAAAATAGCTGACAAAGTAGTCACGATAAAGGGGGAAAGGAAGAATACTCCTTTTGACGGAAAGATTGATAAGATAGTTACCAGTCGAATCTGGGGGTTCCCTATCATGCTTTTTATCTTGTCGGTAGTGCTTTGGTTGACCATTCAAGGTGCCAATGTGCCCTCATCGTTACTTGCTGCTTTACTGCTTGATACCATTCATCCTTTTCTCAAAGAAATGGCTGACAGTATTAGTATGGTTTGGTGGTTGAGCGGATTCCTTATTGATGGAATCTATTTGGCATTGGCATGGGTAATCAGTGTGATGCTACCACCAATGGCTATATTTTTTCCGCTATTTACCTTATTAGAAGATTTTGGATATCTGCCCAGAGTGGCGTTCAACTTAGACAAACTGTTTAGAAAGTCTGGCGCTGACGGCAAACAAGCACTTACGATGAGTATGGGCTGGGGATGCAATGCCGCAGGCGTGATTGCGACCAGAATTATTGACAGTCCAAGAGAAAGGCTTATTGCCATCATTACCAATAACTTTTCATTGTGTAATGGACGTTGGCCGACTCAGATACTTATAGCATCCATTTTCATTGGGGTATTGGCTCCACCTTTATTGGCGGGGTTGGTTTCAACTGTAGCAGTAATAGTGATAGCGCTGTTAGGCGTTGTGTTTACGTTTGTGACTTCTCACTTCCTCTCAAAGACCGTTTTGAAAGGAGAGGTATCTACGTTCACATTGGAATTACCACCGTATCGTCCACCAAGAGTTTGGAGGACATTATATACCTCTTTGATTGACAGGACTTTGATAGTGCTTTGGAGGGCGTGTGTATTCGCTGCACCAGCTGGTGCTGTAATCTGGCTTATTTCTAATATACATGTAGGAGATACTACTATTGCTTCATGGGCAATCAACAATATGGATGGTTTTGGTTTGTTTTTCGGGTTGAATGGTGTGATCCTGCTTGCTTATATAGTTGCTATTCCAGCCAATGAAATTGTTATTCCTACCATATTGATGCTCACCGTAGCTGTTTCAGGAATAGATGATTATGGTGCTGGATCAGGAGTAATGTTTGAATTGGACTCTATGTCAGCTACTGGTGATGTGCTAAAAGCTGGAGGTTGGACTTTGCTAACCGCTGTTAATCTAATGTTATTCAGTCTGTTACACAATCCTTGTAGCACTACTATTTATACCATTTATCAGGAAACTAAAAGTGCAAAATGGACGGCAGTCGCGACTTTACTTCCTATTGTAATGGGATTTGTAGTGTGTTTTTTAGTAGCGCAGTTCTGGTATTTGTTTTCTGCTTAGTAGGCTTATTCTGTTACCAACAAGTTGTCTGCTACTTTGCTGGAAATGTGTACTTCGCCATTGCCTACCAACTCTACTTGCATTAGGCCATCAAATTCGTTTTTGTCTTTGATTACTATTTTAGTACCCAAAGAAATATGAATCTTATCGAGGTGCTTAAGAAACTCTGAGTCAGAGTTTTCAACACCGACAATGGTTACTTGCCTGCCAACCTTCATCTCTGAAAGAGGATATTTAGGCGCATCACTGAAATTGCCTTGATCATCTGGAATAGGATCTCCATGCGGGTCAATTCTTGGAAAACCTAAAAACTCATCCAGCTTAGCAGTAAGCAATGAAGATTTTATGTGTTCCAATTGCTCAGCAATTTCATGTACTTCATCCCAATTGAATTTCAGTTTTTCCACCAAAAACACTTCCCATAGTCTGTGTTTTCTGATCACTTTGAGCGCTTCTTTCTTCCCTTTTTCTGAAATATTTACACCTTGGTACTTTTTATAAGAGATGACCTTTTTTTCAGCGAGCTTCTTAATCATATCACTCACCGAAGCTGGTTTGGTTTTCATTTCCTCTGAAAGGGCATTGGTAGATACACTATGATCCCCCGAAAGGGAAAGGTGATAGATGGCCTTTAAGTAGTTTTCTTCTGCGAAACTGAGCATAGGAGTGATTTTGAGAGCAAAGGTAAATGTATTTTTAGATAAACCTAAAAATATACTGCTGTGTTGTTTCAAATATTAACACTGCAATGTCAGAGACTTACGCCATCCATCACAATTTCATTCGGAAGTATAAGAGTAAGCCATAAAATAAATACATTTGATGTACTAAGAGGAAGAGTTAGTAACAACATCAACCACTACCAAAAATGACTTTCAATAAAATAAAAATCATTAAGAATAGATCGGATATTGGAGCGGGTACACGTGGATCTGATTTGGGAGTTGATGCCATAGAAATAGCTGCGATCAACCAAGAGAACTACTACTTCAATAAGTATGATTTCGAAGACATTCCCACCCATAACGAAACCATCTACGACAAAGTAAAAACCTCATTTGCTAAGCGAATTGGACATGTCCATGAGCAATGCATCCGTGTTTGTAATGTAGTGGGTAGCAATCTTAAGTATAAGAATTTTCCACTGGTACTTTCTGGCGACCATTCTTCGGCATTGGGTACTATCAGTGGCATCAAAGCTTCATTCCCCAATAAACGGTTGGGCGTAATCTGGATAGATGCACATGCCGATTTACATTCACCATACACTTCACCTTCAGGAAATGTACATGGCATGCCACTGGCAGCAGCCATGTCTATTGACAACCTGGAAGGTCAGGTCAATACTGTGACCAAGGAAACGGAAGACTGCTGGATAGGAATGAAGAATACCGGTATTACTGGTGCTAAAATTTC
>CAXBNB010000194.1:0-7196 GCA_963976505.1 uncultured Reichenbachiellaceae bacterium | reverse complement strand
ATTAATGAAAGTATAGAATCCTCGGTGCATGATTATATACGCACTCAATTCAAAGCAATGGGTTGTCCGGTACGTATAATCAACGGTATGCCCGATCATGTGCATTGTTTGTTTCTATTGAATCCTCAAAAATCCATCTCAGAAGTGATAAAACAAATCAAAGGAAGTAGTTCACATTTTATCAATCAAAGTAATCTGACCATAGGAAAATTTGCATGGCAAACGGGTTATGGATCCTTTTCCGTTTCAGAATCTGTAGTTGAAAAAGTGTATAGGTACATCCTAAACCAAAAGAAACACCATCAAAAGAAATCTTTTCAACAGGAGTATGATGCGTTTCTGAATCTATATGGTTTTGAAGCATAATATGGTTGCTGGTTACTTGTGCGAAGGTGTAATGTATATAGTTTAGGAAATGGTTAAAACCATTCTCCATCACGGAACCGTCCCTAGCCCACGGTTTAAACCGTGGGCTAGGGACGCAATACGCAACTGTCTAAACCGTTGGAATGGTTTGAAAAATGAGCTAAATTGAATTGATATGTCACATTCGTTCAATAAATTATGGATACATGCCGTTTGGGCTACCAAAGAAAGAATGCCTCTTATTAATGAAAGTATAGAATCCTCGGTGCATGATTATATACGCACTCAATTCAAAGAAATAGGTTGTCCTGTACGTATAATCAACGGTAAGCCCGATCATGTCCATTGTTTGTTTCTATTGAACCCTCAAAAATCCATTTCAGAAGTGATAAAGCAAATCAAAGGAAGTAGTTCGCATTTTATAAATCAAAGCAATCTGGCCATAGGAAAATTTGCATGGCAAACTGGTTATGGAGCCTTTTCCGTTTCAGAATCTGTAGTTGAAAAAGTGTACAGGTACATCCTAAACCAAAAGAAGCACCATCAAAAGAAATCTTTTCAGCAGGAGTATGATGCGTTTCTGAAACTATATGGTTTTGAAGCATAATATAGTTTAGGAAATGGTTAAAACCATTCTCCGTCAAGGAACTATCCATAGCCCACGGTTTAAACCGTGGGCTATGGATAGAATACACAATCATATAAACCGTTTTAACGGTTTTCGACTGGGAATATATCTACTAGGATTGTGAAAACGATATCATAAAAGCAAGTAGAAGGCCTGACAGGTCCTAGGATCAAAGCGAACTTTAGAATACAATTCTAGAAATTTGTTATTTTACATCAGAAAAAAATCAATAGACATAGCTTAAATAAAACCAATCAGAGATGTATGTAAAAAGGAACTATGGATTTTGGATGACATTTAATTGGTCAAAGGGGCCATTTATAGTGGGAACACTTTATGCCTATACCATTTATTTAATCTCATTCTTTTTGAATATTGACCTGTCTATACCGTGGAGCCCCATTGGCATCATGGGTATAGCTGTGGCGTTTTATCTTGGGTTTAAGAACAACAGCAGTTATGACAGAACCTGGGAAGCCCGAAAAATCTGGGGCAGCATCGTCAATAATAGCCGAACACTGGGCGCTGCTATTGTGTCATTTGTCCAAATGGAAGACAGTGCTGTCATTCAAAAAGAATTGATATACAGACACATTGCATGGATCACAGTACTTCGGCACCAACTAAGATTGAGCAAACCCTGGGAGCATATAGATAGCCGTTCTGAGAGGTATGCGCCAAGTGTCAATGAGGACTACAATTCAAAATTAGAAAAGGAACTAAGTGTATATATATCACAAGAAGAAATAGAATCACTGGCAAACAAAACCAATAAGGCGACTCAGTTGTTGAAAATACAATCACAGCGGCTTCAGGAATTGAAAGATAAAAATGCCTATGAAGATTTCAGGCACATGGAATTTCATAAGCTCATCACAACATTTTATGAAGATCAGGGTAAATCCGAACGAATCAAAAACTTTCCATTTCCTCGACAATATGCATCCACAGCACTTTGGATGACCATAGTTTTTTCAGTTTTTGTACCCTTCGGCTTGTTAAATGGTTTTAAGGAAATGACCATTTGGGCCTATTGGCTGTCTCCATTTCTTTCTGGTTTGATCATTTGGATTTTCTTCTTAATGGAAAAAATTGGGGATTACTCAGAAAACCCGTTTGAAGGCTCTTATAACGATGTGCCAATTACCTCTATAGCAAAAGCCATAGAAATAGACATGCGGGAGATGATCAACGATGAAAACATTCCTCAACCTGAGAAGGAAGAAAATGGGTTTTTGATGTAGTGGAACATTGCTGCCTTTATTGAACTTCCGTCCTACCATATAAAAAATAAATTTCATCAAGTATGAGGCAGAATATGCTTGCAGGTCACGACCTCCAAAGGTAGTTGGATTTGAAAAACAATACTTATTTTGTGATTACCATTATAATATCCCAAACCGTCATTATTTTTATACTATTGCAAACCATAAATTATGTTGGTATAAGTTAATTGTGACACTTCTACAATTGTTCGAGTAAATTGGATTGTATGAATTTAGAAATTCGTCTTCTTAAATGCTTTTATGAACCATTTGAACTATTTCTTGTGATAGCTGAATTCCTATTTATGCGGACAGTCAACTTCACAGAGAAGAAAAATTTGTGCCTAGTATTGATTTTGTTCGTTTTTAGTTTTTCCACTTTTGGGCAGAATATTTTTCCGCTAGGTACTTTCCAGCGAATGGGGATAAATGAGGTGCAAACAGGTAACCTTCTTGCGTATCCAGAATCTGATTCTACAGTTGTGATTTTTATTGAGGTAACAAAAGGTGCACCGAGTTACAACTCTGGTACTATTTACAGCCGAGTAACCCGGACAGAAACAGCCATTTTAAAATTGATCGATGAATATTTTGATTGTGAATTGGAAATGAAAATTCAGTACAATTCCATTGTTATTACGACAAAGAAGGAAAACTGTGGATTTGGGCATGGTGTATCGGCAGATGGAACATTTGAACTAACGAACTCAGAGATACCTGAATTCTTTGAAAACATGGAAGGAACAAAGATATTCTTTTCAGAGACTTCACCCGAAGAATACAATCAATAGTGGTGTGTTATATTGAAGTTAAGAAAATTGCACCTAGACAATCCCCTCAATGACTTCAAAATCATAGAGTAACGAAGAAATTCCATCCCTTATCAAAAAAAGGAATCCCGTCCTTACGGTTAGTAAGCTGGTCTTCTTAAATTCGCTTTTAGAAAAAATCCAGATGGCCGCAAAAGAGATTAAGGAAACCCCATTGATGAAGCAATACAATGCCATAAAGGCGAAGCACCCTGGTGCTTTGTTGCTTTTTAGGGTAGGGGATTTTTACGAAACTTTTGGAGAGGATGCCATCAGGGCTAGTAAGATTCTGGACATAGTACTGACCAAAAGGGCCAATGGATCGGCTTCTCATATTGAGTTGGCTGGATTTCCTCATCACTCGCTGGATACCTATCTGCCCAAACTGGTACGCGCCGGCAATCGTGTGGCGATTTGCGACCAACTGGAAGATCCCAAATCGGTAAAAGGAATAGTAAAAAGAGGAGTTACTGAGTTGGTTACGCCGGGGTTGTCGATGAACGACAATGTACTTGACCAAAGGAGCAACAACTACCTGGCAGCACTTTCTTTTGGCAAAGAAAAAATTGGCATCTCTTTGTTGGACTTGAGTACTGGGGAATTTATGGTGTCTCAGGGAAATGAAAACTACATCGACAAGCTGTTGCAAAGTTTCAACCCTTCTGAAGTCATCTATTGTAAAAAATTCAAAGAAAGGTTTGAAACCAGACTACAAGACAAATACAATACTTACTGTTTGGAGGAATGGATTTTTGGACTCGACTATGGCTATGAAAAACTGACGTCCCATTTCAAAACTGCCAACCTGAAAGGGTTTGGAATAGAAGAAATGACCGATGCAATTTGTGCTGCAGGAGCTGTCCTTTTTTACTTGGAAGAAACAGAGCACAAAGAAGTCAATCATATTTCGGCCATTTCCAGAATAGAAGCCGATAAATATGTGTGGTTGGATAAATTCACCATCCGAAATTTAGAATTACTTTTTACACAGCAGTCAGACGGCACGCCACTGATTGATATTCTAGATAAGACATTGACCCCAATGGGTGCGAGGATGCTTAAAAAATGGCTGGTTTTGCCTCTGAAAGACAAAGCCGTGATAGAAGAGCGGTTGTCCGTTGTGGAGGCTTTTGTCGATCGACCTGAGCTACAGGAAAAAATATTGGAACTGCTCAAGCATATTGGAGATTTGGAAAGATTGATTTCCAAGGTTTCTGTATTGCGGATCAATCCTCGGGAACTGGTGCAGCTCAAAAGGGCGCTGACCAATATGGAGCCTATTATTTTGGCACTAAAAACTTCCGAAAATAAAACCCTTGAAAAGTATTCGGATTTACTCAATCCATGCCATCACCTACTAGAAAAAATAGAGAAGGAGCTCAAGGAAGATGCACCTATCCTGAGCAATCTTGGCAATGTGATCAAAGATGGAGTGCATGAAGAGCTGGATGAGTTGAGGAAAATTGCCTATTCAGGGAAAGATTATTTGCTTCAAATCCAAAAAAGAGAAGTTGAACGCACAGGTATTTCTTCCTTGAAAATAGCTTACAACAAAGTCTTTGGGTATTACCTAGAGGTAAGTAATGCCCACAAAGACAAGGTGCCGGAAGAGTGGATCAGGAAACAAACTCTGGTCAATGCTGAACGCTACATCACCGAAGAACTCAAAATATACGAAGATAAAATTCTGAATGCAGAGGATAAAATCCATGTGATAGAACAATCCCTGTTCAGAGATTTGGTTTTGTTTTCTACAGACTATGTGTCTGAGATACAGCAAAACGCCAAGACCATTGGAACTATTGACTGCCTATCAGCTTTTGCAGAAATCGCTGTTAGAAACAACTATTGCAGACCCGGAATCACAGAAGAAAACCTGATCGACATCAAAGAAGGCAGACATCCAGTGATAGAGCAGCAATTGCCAGTTGGGGAGCAATACATTCCCAACAGTGTGTTTCTAGATGATGTCTCGCAACAGATTATGGTAATTACCGGACCAAACATGGCTGGTAAATCAGCGCTACTGAGACAAACGGCATTGATAGTGCTGATGGCTCAGATGGGATCGTTTGTACCAGCAGCTTACGCCAAAATAGGCATAGTGGACAAAGTCTTTACGAGAGTAGGTGCTTCCGACAATTTGTCGAAAGGAGAGTCTACTTTTATGGTCGAAATGACTGAGACAGCCAGCATCCTCAACAACTTGAGTGAAAAAAGCTTGATCTTGATGGATGAGATCGGAAGAGGTACCAGTACCTACGACGGAGTATCCATTGCCTGGTCTATCGTGGAGCACTTGCACAACCATGTGAAATTCAAGGCAAAAACAATGTTTGCCACACACTACCATGAGTTGAACCAGATTACAGAAGATTTTCCAAGGGTGAAAAACTTCAATGTATCTGTAAAGGAACTAGATAACCGTGTGATCTTTATGCGTAAGCTAAAAGAAGGTGGCAGTGAGCACAGCTTTGGTATCCATGTAGCTCAAATGGCATGCCAAATGAGGTGGTGATTAGAGCAAATGAAATTCTTCATCACTTAGAGAAAGACAAGATCAAAGAACAACACGACGAAAAAATACAAAGTCTTCCTAAAAACAATTTTCAGTTGAGTATGTTCGAATCAGATCCTCATTACGAAGAAGTATTGGGTCTATTGAATAAACTGGATATCAACACCATTTCTCCGGTAGAGGCACTTTTGAAGCTCAATGAGATCAAAAGTATCTTGAAAGGGAAATGATTACCTCCCAATAATTTTATCATACTCCTTTCCTCGACTTGGATCAATTTCTTGAAGTATGGCATAGGCTTCTCTTCGTTCGCTTAGGTTTCCGTCAGAGAAGATATTGGAGATCTCTTTGGATTTGGCATCCATAAATGAGATGGTCAGAATGGAACGAGGTTTTATTTTGTTGATTTTCTGAATTTCCTTCAAGGTATTTAACATTGCTTTTCTGGCTTCATCAGGCTTGTCTATCATTACATCCATCCCTAGTCGATGGTAGTCATAAATAGACTCCCGTAACGGCTTCAATTGTGCATTGATGATGTTTTCAGCAAACCAATACCTGTTTCTAATACTATTGAACTGATCCCATCCGGTGTACCCTGACTGCTGTGCACTGTTGACTACTTGCCATGCTTTATTGAAATAGGTATCGCCTCCCATTTTTTCGAAAGAGTCATAGTCAAACCCAATAATCAAATAAGCATAATAAGCCAGCAATGAAGTGATGTTGGAAATAAATGTGTTGTCATTGTACTGCAAAGGTTGAGATTGGGTGTATTCAAAAGCCCAATCCCGATCAGCAAAATTAAGAAGCACCGACTCATAAGCCGATCCGTATATTGGTCTGGCTGACAGTACCTGAACGGTCGCTGTGAAATTCCCAATGGACGGTTGAGATTCAAGGGTAACAATAATGTTGCAATTGATGCGCTCTTCTAAATCAAATTCATCGTCTGTCCATTTCCGATTATTCATAAACTGACTAAAAGCAGTTTCCATTTCTTCGAATATTTTCCTTTCAGTGGATTGAATTTGTCTGGCATTTACACTTACCCTACAGTTCAACTCTTGCGCATAGGCAGATATGGAAAACAAAAACAGCAAACATATTAGGATTGAAAATTTATGCATTGAGGTGCTCATTTATATTGTCAACAATATCTTCAGCCACTTCTTTTTTAGTTTTCAATGGAAAATGCCTGACTGAATTCTTAACGCTGAAAATACTGATTTTATTGGTGTCGTGCGAAAATCCTGCTCCATTGTCATTAAGTGAATTTAAGACAATCATGTCGAATTTCTTTTTCTTTAGCTTTTCTTGAGCATTCAATTCTTCGTTTTCGGTCTCTAGGGCAAAGCCAACTGTAAACTGGCCATTTTTTTTCAGTTTTCCCATCTCGGCTGCAATATCTTTATTTTTCACGAGCTCAATGTTCATGGTGCTATCAGATTTCTTGATTTTCTGGGGTGCAGTGTTGGCAGGTTTATAGTCAGCAACCGCAGCAGCAAAAACTGCTATATCTATTTTGTCAAAAAGACTAATGACAGATTCATACATCTGATCGGCTGATATTACCTTATGCGTGGTGATTTGTTTGTGAGCAACTCCAT
>CAXBNB010000193.1:0-7197 GCA_963976505.1 uncultured Reichenbachiellaceae bacterium | reverse complement strand
CATGCTGTCCACAGTTGTGATGTTGTAAAGGGACGCATCAAGCCTATTGAAGCTTATTTCTGCTACTTCTTCCTTATTTGCAGGTTTCTCTTGGTACGTAACATCGCCCTTGACCTGCAGGGTGTCAATGTAAACCCATGTATCGATTTTACGCAAGATACTTTGAGGGAGGTCTTTCACAATACCAGATTGGAATGGAACAGACTTGTCTCGATACACCAAAGCATTCAATCCTTCTAGTAAAATTTTCTCCGTGTGGTACTCCTGTGCGCCAAATGACCCTGTAAAATCTAAACCACTGAAAGTAATGCCATCCACCTGAACATCAAACCAACCCTTTTGGAAGGCCAAGTTGTTGCTGTACTCGGTAGCCGTAAAATCTGAAGCCAGGGTGACATGATCCAAAGTCAACTTGTTTTTTGGATGTTGCAAATCGTATTGCTCAATGCTGAGTTGGTAACCGTCACCTACAGGTACCGACAGGTTTTTGCCACTCATAGAGACATACTGAGCATAGTTGAACAACCGACTCCAAATGATTTCACCATCAACATGGAATGCATGCACTTCAAAATCACCGTCATGAATCGCATAACCCGTTGTTTTCAAGCTGTCTATGATCTCAATTTCAGACCCTATGGAAGAAAAATATGTAATGTCAACAGCATCAGGAATGGTTTTGATCGAACGCTGCTTGTCCTTTTTTGAATTGTTGTAGTCTAAAGCAATCTGCGGTGCACTGATTTCAATGCTGTCGAGCTTTAGGTGTTTTTCATTCCATAAAGCATGCAGGTCTAGGCCCGCTAGTTTAATGCCCGGCAAGAGGGCAGAGGTAGCACCACGCGATTGATCAAAACTTAAAGTGTCAATGAATATTTGTGCGTCTTTTTTGTTGAAATGGAGCTGTCTAATGACCACAGAATCCCCATTGGTCATGACCGGTCGGAAATTTTCAATATGCATCGTCACATCATCAGCAAATAAAAAATGATTGGCACTTAAGGCTGATTTCTGAGGGTATTGAAAGGTTTCAAGGGTTACAGATATCTTTGGAACCTCTATCTTTTCAATAGCCGTTTGCCTTTTGTCGGCAAAAGTTAAATCGGCATTTTCCAATATAATCTTCTGGAATGCTGCTTCAAAAGCATCAGATGAATTCATAGCTGCCGCTACATCATTCAGTGTCAAATTAAGATTTGCAGTTTTGATTATAAGGCTGTCACCTTCCAGTCTGTTGTATTGCCAAAGTACGTTTTGATTTAACCCATGAAGGGTAAGTGCAGGAATCTTGCCTTTCAATTCCACCTTGTGTAAAAGAGAGTCTTTTATACTATGTAGTTCAATTTCCTTCACATGTAAATCCTGTGATTTATAAAACCTTAACTCACTGACATTCAATTGATTGGATGATTTAGGTGAAGTGACACTGATTTGTTTTGCCTCACCAAACTGTATATTGTTAACTGCTCCAAGGGTGAGAATTGTATGGATGTTGTGGATGCTAAAGGTGGTCGCATCAGCGGTTTTTCCATCAACTTGTCCGTTCACTACCTCTATAAATTTATTTCCTAAAACCCTGCTGCCTGTGCTGCCTTTGTTGGGGGAGAAGATGTCAAACTTCAGGTGAGGACTGTTCAACTTGATGGAATCAAAAGCAAGGTAATTTCCTGCAGCAATGCTATCAAGGTTTATACCTGATATGCTAAGGTTGGACAGGTCACCGGAAACAGAATTATTTTGATCTAGGTAGTCCAGACTCATCTGATCAAGTACCAACCGACTGGCTATACGATCAAGTGTCAAACGGCCCGCTTCCAAATGGATGGATTCATCTCCCAATGCCACTTCCTGCATTTGCAATTCAACACCGCCCAATACCTCATACCACGAGTTGGATTGATTGTGCATGTAAAAATTTGAGACCAGTAAATCAGTCTGCCCAAAATGAAACTTTTTGTTGATGGAAAAAGTGCCTTGATTGAGTCGCAACTTTTTGATGCCTACCACCTTAAAATGATCTGCCATCAGGGCATAAATCCTGTCTGGAGACAAATCTATTTGCTCGACTGTGCCTTCTTTTTTTACAAAATTTACCATCGGTTTTTCAAGACTCATTTCTTTGATGAGCAATTTCCGATCGATCAAAATATCCAAATAGTTCAGCCCCTTCAAACTGATCAAAGGCAGGTCAATAGACAAAAACATGTCTGAAGGGCTGCCTTTTCCATTGTTGGAAATGTTGAAATTGTTGAAAATCAATGATGAATCAAATGAACTCAACTGGAGCAATTTGAAATTAATGGTATGGATACTGTCAGGTAAGTAGGAGCTATAGTCTTTGATGATGATGTCCACGTCATCAAAATATTTTTTACCCCAATCAAAATCATAATTACTGCTGTCAAGAAAAAAATTGTACAAGACGATATCTGCCCTTTCCGACTGCACATGTTGGTAATTTTGATTGTAATCTTCATTGGTTTTCAGGTTCAAATTGGTATTGATCAACCTCATTTTTCCAATCTTGATTTCATCGAAAATAGTGATCAGTTGTTTGAGCAAGGAATTGCCCTTGATCACCGGCTGATGCTGATCGGTATGGGTTTGTTCTTCGAGGAAGATATGGGAATCTATCAAAGAAAGTTCTTCCATTTCAAGGTGGTTGTTTCTATAAGCAGAGAAATAATCAACGCCTTTCAACTTTAACTTAGGGATAGTGATGTCATATACTATTTTGTCTTCCTGGTCGTCAAAGGAACCATGAAACACGCTAATAGGCTTTAAAACGAAATTTTCAAAAGTCAATACAGAATCAGTTGTGGACAACAGAAAACGGTCAAAGCTCAACTGATGGATGCTGTCAGCCAACTTGAAGCTCTGGTGGTGAATCTCCAATTCCAGGCTTTCAGAGTAAAACTTCTGGTCATGGCTGGAGGCCGAATCGATCAATAAATTTTCAACGGAAAAATCTATATTGCCCAGACCCAATTCGCTAGGAGAATGCCCAAACACAGCATTTTCAATCGTAAAGAGGTCGATGCGAAGGACTTTTAAATATTCTGAGATCTCTTTGTAGAGGTTACCAGTTTGCAAACTGAAACTTTCGGCCGGAGCATTCTTTTCTCTTATGATGTGGATCTGAGGGTCTATGATCCTCACATTCTCGATCAACAACTTGCGACTTGTATAGATGCTGCTGATAGATTCAAGGTCAATGGTAAGACCAGCCAGTTCCAAGTCATACAGATTGTTGAGTCCCTTTGCATAAAAGTCTTTGGTCGAATCGGGCTTTAACTTCACCTGTTGAAGCTTTATAGCCCTGTTCCACAAATCAATTTCTATTTCTTCGAAGGAGAGTTGGTAATAACCATTCGTTTCCCTTTTCACCAATTGATACAAAATATCGCTGGAGAAGTACAAACCCAACTTGAGTAAGCCCAAGAATATTAAAACAAGTAAAATGACTATGGAGGTCCATGTAATTACCCGTTTTTTAAGTTTAGAGGAAGGAGGTGATCCCATGTTAGCTGGTTGTTCTCAAATAAGTTAAAGCTAAGATACTACTACTTCACATTAATCGTATGGTTAACATTTATTTGATCTGTCCATAAGATAAAAAGGGTCAAAGCTTCTGGATTTACCAGTTGCAAGATCCATCAACTATTCGTGGATCAAAATGTACCCACGATGTAGTGAGTAAACCCTTAAGAAAGGTCAATCTCCACTTTTAGCCCCATTTTCAGAGGATTCTATTTCTTCCATTATAGGATCGGCCTTGGCTATCTTTTTCGCTACTTCTTGTTTTTCCGCTTAATCGGCCATGGGTTTTTCTTTGTAGTATTTGCTGTTTTCTTTTAAATAAAGTTTTGTGAAAATCGGAAAATGATCAGAACCAATATTTGACAGCCGTTTGTATTCAATGTGCTCAAAAGCAGAGGAATGAAAAATATGATCAAGCGGCCACCTCAAAAACGGGTAAGAGGCATGGAATGTACTGAAAAACCCACGCCCAATCCTAGGATCCAAAAGCCCACTGATGCGTTGAAACAGGCGAGTGGTATTGGACCAGGCGACATCATTCAAGTCACCCATCACGAGAACAGGTTCTTTTACTTGTTTGATTAATTTTCCTACCAGCAGGATTTCCGCATCACGATTGGTAGAGGTTTTACTTTCAGTAGGCGCAGGGGGCATAGGATGCAGGCAATAGAGTCGGATTGTTTCTTCTGAGGATAGTTTGACCCACGCTTCTATCGAAGGGATGTCCTCCTGAACCAAATAGTTCACCTGATGTTTGACAATTTCTAATTTGGAATACAAATGCATACCATAGAGGTTGTCCAGCGGCATTTTCACTGCATAAGGATAATCGGTTTCCAGGCCCTTCAATTGATCTTCCCACCATTGGTCAGATTCGAGGGTCAATACTATTTGAGGCTGCTCCTTATTCACCAACTCAATGAGCTTGTCCGCTCTACGGTTGGGAGTGAGCACATTGCTGACCAATATAGAGAGGGTGCGTGCCGCATCACTTCCTTTATATTTCCGAACTTGTGTGTTGGCCAATACGGTGTAAGGGAATATTTTGTACCCTTGGTAAAATAAACTGACAAATAATAAGCACACCAAAACAACTTGCCAGACAGCATTCCAATCATAACAATAAATGGAAAGGAATAATAACAGAATGATCATGGTAGCAATCTGAATTCTGGGGAAATCAAATACCCTAATCCACCAATCATCCCATTTGATCAGACTGGCAAGGGTGGAGAGAATCATTAAAGTAGAAAGGATGCCGATTGCCATGTCAGCTATGTCACTTGTCATGTTTGGCGATGACCCATACAGCGTGTACTATGCCCGGAATAAAACCTAAAAGTGTCAGCAATATATTGAGCCAAAAAGCACCTCGGATGCCTACAGTTAAAAAAACGCCCAAAGGCGGCAGTAAAATGGCGAAAACAATTCTTAGAATACTCATAATGTGTGTGTTTTACTGGCAATATAATCTGTTTTTGAAAGGCTTTAAAAGATTAATGCCACGAATCAGGAAATTTCATGTTTTGGTGCTATGACTTGCTACTATTGAGCGCTTCCTTGCCTATGGCAAGATGGGAGATGGGATTTCTCTTGTGATGCAATGGTAATAAGCAACCAATGAGTGAGCAGTGTGGAGAGGAATGTTGGGATTCGATACGGTAAAGAAAAGTCTAATGATCCTGAGTTTGATAAATAGTACTACCAAAAACTCGTAACAGTCAGTTAGGAGCTTTTATTGCGGAATGGGGTAGGAAGTGACATGAGCGTCTCCATGAGTAAGCCATTTCTGCCAGGTCAGGCAGGGCCTTCAACCCAAAGCCAAATCCTAAAGCCTCTGAATAATCTGCTCCATACGAAGGTCAGGGACGAGTTTTTGGATGGTTTTAGAATCGAACTCAGGTTATTACTTAAAGAGTCTGTTGCATGTTGTCCATAAACATTTGGCAATCTGATTTATTTCCAATGTACATAATGTTACCAGCCAAATATACATGCCAGTTGTTCTCGCTTTTGCTGAACCTTATATTAAAGGTTTTTTCATTTTTTTTAGAAAATATATTTTTTAAAAATGTCATAGCTAGATAAATTTAGTAAACTGTGGATTGGCTGAAATCAACCAATTAAGTATTTCAATGCTGCCGTTTTGTTTTTCACGCATAGATCCAATAGATTAGAAATGTAAGGGCAATGAAATAAGATGTAATGATCAATGCTGTTGTTATGTTTTTATTGTAAAGTCCTTGTTTCCTTATCGATCTCATGATTTTTTGTTTTTATATAATACAAATTTGGCCTGAGCAGGTTTAACAATTCTGCACAAAACCTGCAATTTCTCGCATGAGCAAATAGTAGGTAGAGGAGATGCCATTCTTGAAACGGGAGTGCGATTGATAGGGACTTAATTGCCATTTTTATTATTTACACGGACACAATGACATAATTATTATCCATTTGATTATCTTCGGATTCTCATCAATTTTAAAGTGAATAAACCTAATAAAAGCGGCACTGTAAGGGAAACCTATGAAATAGGTTTGTTTAAAGAAAAGATTAAGTAGCGTTATAATATGGTGAATTTCTATGTAATGAATAGGAGGCAGTCAAGATTAGAGGATTTAGGTTGGAGTTTAGAAATCCTTGATATTAATGTGATGGACTTAATCGTTAGTTGTGAAAATGAATAGTCTAATAACACCAATACCTAAAATTGATTTGTTCGCAGGACCAGGAGTCTTAGGAGAAGGTTTTTCTTCTGTCTTAAATGGAGAGGATAAGCGTGTTTTTGATATTAAACTTTCTATTGAAAAGGATGAACATGCTCATAGTACGCTTCAATTTATATGTTTTTAGAGGTAATAATTTAAGAAAAGAAAATTACCCTCTGGATATTAAGAAGTATTAGAGGAAAAGGACTCACTACTTAAAAACTAAATTGGGGCAGAAGTCCTTTTTGGGATTTATAATAATATCTTCCTATTTTTATTTCAATGAAAAATCAGACGTCTGAATCCGCTTATGATTTAATTTTTATAAATGTAGCTCGCTTTATCGATCTTACGGATGAAGAGAAAACACTGTTTAAATCACTTTTAAAAAGGGGTAGTGCAAAACGTAAGGAGTTCGTTATGCAACCTGGGAACATTGCAAAGTATGAATATTTTATAACCAAAGGCTGTTTAAAAGTATATTCTCTGGACCAAAATGGGGTTGAACATGTCTCGATGTTTGCGATTGAAGATTTCTGGACAGGAGATATTGCCAGTTTCATGCTTCAACAACCATCCTCCTTTTTTATTAAGGCACTAGAAGATTCTGAATATTTGATGCTTACAAAGAAAGACTTAAACCACCTCCTGAAGGAAATACCAAAGTTCGAGAGTTTTTACCGAAACCTATACCAACGATCATTGGTGAGTTATATAAGTAGGACCAATCAAGGTATTTCACTAACAGCAGAAGAACGCTATGAAATTTTCTTGAGTAAATATCCTCAAATAGCTAACCGCATTACCCAAAAAGACCTAGCAGCATATCTTGGAATTACTCCAGAGTTTTTAAGCATGATTCGAAGCAAGATGAGCAAACGTTAGTTTTCTTAAACTAGTTTATTTTTTAGGGGTCAATTTCATGGGTTCTTTGTCTCATGAAAAAGAT
>CAXBNB010000192.1:0-7205 GCA_963976505.1 uncultured Reichenbachiellaceae bacterium | reverse complement strand
TGAAAGTGGCGATGAATAATTTGCAGAAAAACCTTGATCCCAACCTGTTCAACAAAGGTGAGCAAGTGATGGGCTATTTGCTGGAAGGTAAGTTTACCTCTATGTACAAAAATAGAATGCTTCCTGATGGAATAAATAAATCAGAGTTTAAAGAATCCGGACAGGAATCGGCTATCATCGTTTGTTCGGATGGAGATATGATTCGCAATGAGTATAATTTAAAAACTGGCGACCCTCTGGAATTAGGCGCAGACCCATTTAGTACTACCGTCTTTGCCAACAAAGATTTTGTCATGAATTCATTGGAATACCTGCTCAACGACAATGGGATCATTACGGCCAAAGCCAAAGAGATCAAGCTCCGACCGCTGGACAAAGTAAAAGTAGCTGAAGAGAAAACCAAATGGCAGGTCATCAACCTTGCCTTGCCGATCCTTATGTTAGTGCTTTATGGTATAGCCCGCCATTACTATCGAAAGAAAAAGTATGCCAGGTTTTGAGTGATTCTTTTTGGAGGTTGGCAAATCTATTATTGAGAATTCATCTGTTATAACTAATTAAAAGTATCATAAAAGAATTAACTTTAAAGTGAAATAGATCTGGGCCAAATGGATATTCAAGCAGAAAAATTACGATTGATCGAATGGTTGGCTGGACTAAATGATGCCAAATTGCTTAATGAATTCATTGCTTTAAAGCAGACCAAAGCAGCAGATTGGTGGGATGAGATTAGCACAGAGGAACGTACTGAGATAGAAGAAGGCATTGCTCAGGCAGATAAGGGAGAATTTGTTCCTCATAAAGAAGTAATGGCAAAATATCAGAAATGGCTTTAGAGATTGTCTGGACTAAACGTGCAGAAATAGGTTATGATAATATCATTAACTATCTAAAAACCCACTTTACAGATAAAGAAGTAAGAAATTTCGTCAGTGAGTCCAATGATTTTTTCAACTTGTTGAGTGTATTTCCCGAACTACTGAAAAAAACCACCTAGCAAAACAATGTACATCGTGGGCCTATTAATAAAAACACAGTCTTAACTTATCGAATCAAACCCCGAAAAGGGCAAATTGAATTGATCAATATCCGACAAGCGAGACGAAAACCAATCAATAAATAGTCTTAATTGTGCCTTTGTGTGCTTATTGTTTCTTCTGAAATACCTGATTTAAATTGTAATATTTTACTTCCCATCCCTCACCACCTTCGCATAATCAACATACCGATACTGCCCTAAGATTGTACACTGTAGTGTAATGGTATAAGTACCTCCCGGGTATTCTGCTGAAGTGCTGATGGTTTCTTTTTTTGATTCTATTTGATTTTTAGTTCCTTCCAGCAACTCTTTTATCACACGCCCATCCATTGATGCTGGAATAGGAATGTTGTGAATGGCAAGAATAGTAGGGGTAATATCAACGTTGGAAGTTGGCAATTCGCTTTCCGTATTGCTTTTAAAGCTTGGTCCGGCTGCTATCAAAGGAATGTGTACTTCGTAAGGACTTATTCCGCCATGTCCAGCTACACCTCTCGCGAAACTAGTTCCAGCATATCCGTGTTCGTTTTTGCTGTCGTTCCAGTTTTCTGTTAATAAAATATCTGCTGATCGCTCGGTATGGTTCCAATGGATAGATTCAAACGAAAGGGTGCCTGGAACGCTACCCTTCATGTCTCCTATGTTTTTCCCTGCTGTGAATATAGGACCAACCCAATCTTCAGCTTGAAGTGCTGAGACTATATTTTGCATTAACATTGGGTCATGATCTTTTATATAGAGCGCGCCACCTACAATGATCACATCGTCGCTTTCTTTGCTCTTTTTAAGCCCTTTTTCAATCAAATAATTAGTAAGTCCTACCTTGCCTATATCGGTCACAAAACCGTGATCAGCAGAAATGATGATATTATAAAAGGGCAATAGATTTTTCTCCTTTAAAAAACTCAAAATCCTTCCAAATTCCGCATCTACAATTTGTACGGATTTCATGGAAGTAGGAGCGCCTATTCCATCGCTGTGCGCCGTACCATCAGGATCAGAATACCAAATAGAGCTGACTAATGGCCCATCTGGTGCAAACCCATACTGTATCAATGCATCCGTAACCCATTTGTGTTGGGCTGTATCTGGGTGGCCATCCTCAGGTATTGCGCCTATTTCTTGTACAACAGTTTCCTTAAAATCCTCGGGCAAAATCAAATCTGGATTGATGATGGCACCACCGCTGACAGTATGGTTTTGCATCATTGCCTGACCAGTTGAGCCCGAACTGAATACCATCATTCGTTCGTCCTGTTGTTGCAATATTTCTCCTAAAGAAATGGCTGTAAACAACTGACCATTTGTAGCCTCGGTAATTTTAAATAGGTTTTTGTAGTCGCCAGTACTTAGTCCGTTTTTCTTGTCAATGCTAGGGAAGTAAACGGAATTTCCCATGATGCCATTGGTTGCTGGGTAGCTTCCTGATGAGAAGGAAGAACCGTTTACTCTAGTCACGGTTGGAAAAACGCTATGGTGTTGCTTTCCGTAACTACCACTTTTAGAAAATGCATAAAGATTGGGCATTGTTTCCGGAGTGATGTAATCGGGCCGAAGGCCATCAAAGAAAACCACAAGTGTTCTGATCTTCTGTTTTTCTTTAGGAGCTTGACAAGAAGTTAAAATAAAGCACAGTGCAACGTTGAGAAGTGTAAATTTATTCATGAGGAGATTTAGTCTGCATTAAAATCGGTTTGGATCTGATAGTTATTTAGTTTTTTGAATTTGTATGAGGTTGAGACGTTCCTATAATAAATTTCTTTTTGGATGATATATCCTAAGTTAAGTAAGTCATATTTATTACTACTTGTTGTTTTTGTATAGTATGCGAATCCAGACCAACTGGATTGATTCGACCTGAGAGAGTCTACATCAGTTGGCTTAAGTTTGAGTTTTTTCCACTTGTATTTATATTCTATTTTTAATATCCCGAAATCAGACAAATTGATAAATATATTTCCAGAATGTAATACAGTTCCGTTAGAAATAAAATTTGCATTAATAATAATTACCTCCTTCTCTTCATAAGAAGTATAGCCAGTTACAGAGAATCTCCACGAATCAATATTTTCTTTATTCAAAAAACCTCGACCTTGAATGATGTGATCAAATAAGAATGTTTCTTCAATTAACTCGCTATCATTATTTATTATTTCCGAAGAACCCAATTGTGTTAAATAAGAAAGGGTGGAGATTTCAGGACTATAGATGTGAGAGTTCGATTTGACTTCAATCTTAGATTTGGAAGACCTAAGCAAGGTAGTATCTTTTATAATCTGTAAATTAAAAGTACCACGGGTAATGATGTTCTTGTTGAGATAATTTTTTTCAATAGACTCTATACTTTTCAGAACCACTTCTTTGGCGCTCATTGGCTGGATTACCAACTCATCCAAGATGATAGTATCTTTTTCTAATTTGATGATTTGTTCTTTCAGTAGATTGGAGACAATAAGAAAAGTATTTCGATAACCAATACAGCTCACAATTAGACTGTCTGTACTTATTAATGGCGGATCGATTTCAAACAAACCATCATTATTTGAAATTGCAATTATTTGCTTGTCAATGTTCGAAACATGGGCATTTTGAATGCTTTCATTGGAACAACTGTCAACTATCTTGAAGGCAATAGAGTCTTGTTGACAGAAACCTTGGAAATAAGTTAAAAATAAAAAGAACATGGCTATGAGCCCACGTTTCGAAAAAGATGTCTTTGCAAAGAATTTTTCTGATTGCATAAATCAAGCTTCCTTTAGATTGGTTAAGTTAAAATTCTTATTCTGTAGTAAAGGTTGCCAATACTGAAACCAATGTACTTTCTTTATAACACATAGTAAGATATTATTGTATCTTGGTCATCTCTAAGAAACATATAAAAGTCCTGATCACTCAAATAAATGAACAAAATGGTCAGACAGCCTTTGAGGAAAAATTCAATTTGTATTTCATTTGCTTTAAATATGAAACAGCCAAATTCGCAATGCACAAGGAATGTGCAGTTCTCAGGGCAGTGTTGGTTTGTCATAATCGAAATTGTGGCTCAACTAAAAAAAACTAATCAAATCAATGAATTCTAATTCAAAATATGAGATCAATTTACACCCCCATAATGCTCTTGCTAGTATTCGGTACTCTACTGGCATCATGTACTTCACAGGAATCACTCAACTTTAATCAAAATGACAAAGTGGTATTCTTGGGAAATGCTTTCTTTGAAAACGCCTTTGAAAGTGGTGAATTCGAAACCACATTCTCTCTTTGCTTCCCTGACAAAAACATCACCTTTCGAAACATTGGTTGGAGTGGTGACAATGTTTACGCTCACGCACGTACAAGGGCACGTGGAGGAGGACGATTTGGCAATCCTGACCATGGATTTGGTATATTGAAAGCCCAAATAGCTGAACTTAAGCCAGATAAAATTTTCATCGCCTACGGTTTTAATGAATCTTTTGATAACGAAGCAGGCATTGATGCTTACCGCAATGGTTTAGACCAGCTTCTTGAAATGCTCAGTCAGCATTGTCCCGAATTGATCCTGATTTCTACATTACCGATGGAAAAAGGTTTTGGAATACCTTCAGATCATGTTGACATGCAAAATGGGGAACTTAAAAAGTATGCAGAAATGACCAAGGAGCTGGCCTTAAGAGGAAAGCACCGTTTCATTGACATATTTACACCATTGAGTATAGAGAAAGATTATACGCGAAATGGAATACATCTTTCTTCAAAAGGATACCGTAAAGTAGCGACTCTGATGGCAGAGGCACTCGCATTGCCCGCTCCTGTGATTAAGATTGATTCTGAAAAGGCTGACCAAATCCGAGAAGCCATTATCAAAAAGAACACCCTTTTCTTTCATCGTTGGCGACCGAGAAACGATGCATTTGTGTACGGTGAACGTAAAGATGAACAACGGATCGCTCAGGAAGAACCTGCGCAGATTGAGCCATTTATAGCAAAACAGGAAGCAGCAATTGCATCATTACTTAAGGACTTATTATGATAAATATTAATAGGACATTCAAACTGTTTATTTGTATCAGCCTGATAGCCCCAAGTTTACAGGGGCAAAATGCAACAACTCGTGCTTTCCGTGACTTAAAGAGCGTTTCAGAACCAAACTTAAAGAAGGAATTAGCATCGTTTTCTATCCTAGATGGCTTTGAGGTAAGTCTTTATGCGGCAACACCAATGATTGAAAAGCCTACTCAAATTAATTTTGACAGTGATGGTCGACTTTGGGTTTGTGGCAGTCATATCTATCCGCAATTAAACGTGAATGAGGAACCCAGCGATCGGATAGTAATAATTGAAGATACAGATAAGGATGGAGTGGCTGATAAGTCTTCCATTTTCTACGACAAACTTATTATTCCCGGTGGCATACTGCCAGACAACCAAGGTGGAGCTTATGTTGCAAACGGCGACAAACTCATTCACCTAAGTGATACAGATGGTGATGGGAAAGCTGATACATCAGATGTGTTGCTCACTGGTTTTGGAACAGAAGATACACACCATACCCTCCATCGTCTTGGATGGGACCCTGGAGGAAAGATGTATATGCTTCAAGGATACTACATTGCGTCACATGTGGAGACTGCTTACGGTCCCCGTCACCTAAATGGAGGAGGTCTTTGGGCCTATGATGTAGATACACGACGTTTGGAGATTTTTACAAAGGGGTATGTAAACCCTTGGGGACACTCAGTCAGCTATTGGGGTCAGTCTTTCGAGTCAGATGGCGCAGGTACTGGTTTCGGACATAGTTTTCCAAATTCAGTATTTAGAGCTTCTCCAGGTGAATCAGAAGACATACCCTCACTTACACCAAAAAGTCCCAAAGCTAGCGGTATCGAAATTATAAGCGGAAAACACTTTCCGCCTTCCTGGACAGGTGATGTAATTACCAATGATTTTCGTGCAAACATCACGGATCGCTACACACTAGAAGAAAAAGAGAGCTCATATAAAGCTACACTTGAACCCACTTTTCTGAAGTCTTCTCACAAATCTTTCCGTCCGGTGGACCTTACTATGGGACCTGACGGAGCACTATATGTGGCAGATTGGTATAGCCCAGTAATACAGCATGGAGAAGTTGACTTTCGCGATGAGCGTAGAGACCATCAACATGGTAGAATTTGGAGAATTACAGCAAAGGGGAGGCCTCTGCTTGAAAAGCCCAACTATAAGGAATCAAGTATTCCTGAATTGCTAGACCTACTGAAAGCAGATGAAAACTGGGTGAGGCTCCTGGCTAAGCAAACTTTAAAGACAAGAGAAGCCAGTCAGGTGATGCCCGCAATTGACAAGTGGTTGAGTGCTTTGGATACACAGAACCCGGACTATGATCATCACCGACTCGAAGCGCTCTGGACAGTACAAACGCTCAATTTGATAGATGTAGATTTATTGAAATCCGTATTAAAATCGAAAACAGCAGGAGCTCGTTCAGCGGCGGCTAGGGTACTTTACTATTGGAATGAAAAAGTGCCAGATGCACTTGACTTACTTAAAGTAGCCGTGCAGGATTCTGACCCCAGCGTGCGACGTGAAGCAATTACTGCCTTGAGCCAATTCTCATCAATTGAAGCCTTCAATACCGCTCTCCTTGCTTACAACTCCAATATGGATCAGTCTTACTCGTTTGCATTACGTCAAACTTGCCGAATGTTGTCCAAATATTGGCTGCCCTCGGTCAATGATGGAAACTTGAAACCCAAAGGCAACCAAGGTGCATTCATCTTCGCCCTTAAGGCAACAGAAGATCCTAGGACGATTGAGCCATTAATTGATTTTTTCAGGATAAGTGAAAATCCTGATATTAGCATCCTGGCTGCAATAGGGAGAAGTGGTAATTCTGAGCAATTAAATTTTCTTACCGAAATCGTCAGTACATCAGACAATTCTTATGCAAGTGATGCTGCGAATGCCTTATTAATTGCAGCAAAAGATAGAGGAGTGTTTCCAACCAAAAATAAGGTTGAGTCACTCCAAACGCTTTTTGCATTGGATGATGAGAGTACACAAAAAGCAGCATGCGCGCTTGTAGGTTATTGGAAAAGCGAAGAGTATATTGACTTACTAAAACAACAACTGAATTAGAAACAAGAGATAAAATTAAATATGAAATTAGTAGAAGAATTAATATTTT
>CAXBNB010000191.1:0-7205 GCA_963976505.1 uncultured Reichenbachiellaceae bacterium | reverse complement strand
TTATTTAGCTTCAATCCAGTTCCTAACCCTGTTTTCTAATACCGTTACTGGCATATCACCGGCTTCAAGAACGATGGTATGAAAGACCCTGATATCAAATTCTTCGCCCAAAGATTCTTCAGCTTTTTGTCTAAGTCCCATAATGGTAAGCTGACCAATTTTGTAAGAGAGCGCTTGCGCTGGCAATACCATATACCGTTCAATTTCGGAAATGATACTGGCTTCTGATTCGGCTTCATTTTCTAATGAAAAAGCAATGGCCTCTTCACGGGTCCACCCTTTGTAATGAAGACCAACATCGACCACCAGCCGTATGGCCCTATGCATTTCAGCGCTCAACATGCCAAAATATTGATATGGGTCTTCATAAAGTCCCAATTCTTTTCCCAACGATTCCGAATAAAGTGCCCAGCCTTCTACATAGGCTCCTGACATGGTAAATTTTCTAAATGCTGGAATACTTTCATTTTCTAGGGTAAGCATTATCTGGTAATGATGCCCAGGAATGGCTTCATGTAAAAACAAATCCTCATCGGCATACACATTGTAGGATGTTATGTCGGGAATGGGAACATAAAAGACCCCTGGTCTTGATCCATCTGGACTGCCGGCATTATACTCTGCACTGGCCGATTTCTCACGAAATGCCTCTGTTCTCTTAACAATAAAAGGTGTTTTGGGCTTTACTGAAAACAACTTTTTAAGTTGAGGAGCCATGCGCTCATGAATATTGTTGAAGTTGTCCAAGACTTCTTGAGGATCAGTGAACGGCATTAAGTCCTTCTTGGTGCGGACGTGGTTGAAAAATTCGAGTAAGCCACCATCAAAACCAACTTCACTCTTTATATTTTCCATTTCTTTACGAATTCTCGCCACTTCAGACATTCCTAAATCAAATATTGAGTCTGCCGAGAGGGTAGTTGTCGTCCAATTTCCTATTTGATTCTGATAGTAGCTTTGCCCTGATGGCAACTGACCAATTCCCGATGTAGCTCGTGATGCTTGTAGGTAGTCTGTTTTAAAAAAAGCCGCTAAATCCTGATATCGAGGAATGATTTCATCTTTGATTATTTCTTGATACTTCGAGTCTAGTTCTGATTTTTCCTCTTCTGAAAATGCTTCAGGCATGTTTTTAATAGGTGAGTAAAATAGATGCTCTTTCAATGGAGTTGTGGCCATTCCCTCAAATTGAGGAATGATTTTTTTCACGATGGATTCCGGATGTACATAACCCAAGGAAATGCCTTTCTCCATATTGACCTTTGCCGTGTCCAACCACATCGTATAATCTTCCAACCTCTTGAGCCAATTCTCATAATCCTCAACGCTGGTAAACGGCTGTATGCTACTGCCAGACGCAAATTGAGCGACAGTTAAATTCATTGAATGAAACTGGTTTATGGGTAGGTACCTTATAAATGAATGATCGGCTTCAAGCTTATTCTTGGCTACCCAGACAATGATATCATAATTCACCTGATCAGACTCACTCAGAGTTTCCCGATCGTATTGTTGGATTTTGGTCAGGTGTGTTTGGTAATGTTCTACTTCTTTTTCCCTAAAATCTATGGTAAGGTTGTTCGTAAGTGTGTCATAATACCTATTGATACCACTGTAGTTCCCATTGATAGGGTCCAAACTAAGACATCCTTCATAAAAGCTGTCATATACGTTAGAAATAGGGGGTAATTCTGAGCTCATTACTTCGGACTTTTGCTGTGAACAGCTCACGAACAAGAGTAGTAGTAACGATAGGAGTACATTGGTTTTCATAGTATTTTGATTTTGTTCAGAGGGCAACTGGCTTTAAAGCCAAAGTAGCTTACAGTAAATTAATTGAAAATTGAATGATATAAGGCATTTGACAAAGTTTTCATCCAGTAAGCCTATTTCAATTTGAGGAACACAAGCCCAACAAATGCTTCATTTTAAGTTTTCGACTAACTTGGTCAATTCGACTATTGGCAAACTATCCGATCTAAGACTTACAATCCTTTCTTTATTTATCCAAAAGCTAGTGGGGGTAGCTTGTGTGCCATAAATGATTTTTACCGGACTGTGATCACCCAAAAAATCTGAAACATAGAAGTAATCAAAAGGGTATTCCTTTTTCTTAGCTTTTAACTGTTCTAAGTCACTTGTAGTATTAAAATAGATTATTATTTGAAGATTATCGCGAGTTGTTTGGTTGTATATTTTTTTAATGAAATCTCTACCTGTTTCTCTCATACAGTACATCCCACCATATAAAAGAAGGATATTTTCGCTTTTCACATCACTCAATCGTGTTTTTTCACCGATATCATTTACTGCTTCGAAATCAAAGAACACATCTCCAAACCCCAGCTGGTTTTCATTAAGATGCATGAGCATACTTTGCCCATACTTAGACTGCTGCATTTCTTGAGGAAGTGAATTGTAAATTGAACGCAACGTATCTTTTGGAATCACCAACCTGCGCATGAAAAGCCTTTGTAGTCCACTAGGAACTGAGGCAAACTTGATTGCAGCAGCCCTATTTTTCTCTTCTGCTAACTGATTTGCTTGTTCGTATATGTTCAATAGACTGTCTTGCTGCTCAGGATATAATTCCAGCAATTTTTGAACCCTTACACCTTCCTGTTCCAAAGTTGTCCAGATTTTTACATCTAACGCAAGGTAATTCGCTTCAGTTATTTCCTGACTGAAAGTGAAAAACGGAAATGCTACTAGAATGAATGCCCCAACAGACCTGATCATGAATTGTGAATTTTAGAATTGATTGGCTGAAACCAACAATTTTGCCTCTACCACCAATAGAAGCTGCCTGACTTTTGTAAAAACCAAAGTTAATGAATTATTGATTTATCTTAATAGAAAAGAAAAATCACAATCAGATTATGCATTGTCCTTTTTATGGTACTTTATTGCCGCCTTTGCAGGTCTTGTGACCTGCAAGCAGCTTATGCCTCAGGTGTTCCATACCTATTAAAAACCTTTTCATTTTTAGATCCATCTCCATCGGTTTGTTGGACACAAGTCCAACAAAGGCTAAAAAAGATTATCTTGAATAGTGATTATGAGGATTGTTTCCAATCCAACCAGCACTTACTAATTCAGTATTAAGAGTATCTAAGACCAAATTTGTCGCAAATTGATTTGCACTTCGAAGTTGAGGGAAAATGCAAAAATTAATTTCAGGATTATCAGTAGCAAATCTAACGAATAATTTATCCCCTTTAGAAAGTAAACCATCGTACTTCTGCTTAATTCTAAATGAAGAATTATAATATTCGTCTTCAAATTTGAATCTATAATAAATATATCGATCATCCACTTGAGTAATTGTCGATACAATAGTAAAGCTTGATTCGTTGATAAAATCAGCATCCTTTTCTCGATAGAAAGAGACCACTGCCATGATGAGAATCAAGGTTGTCCAATTTATCCATTGCAAAGGATATTTTTTTATATGCCTAGATATTGTAGTCTTGAAGCCCAATTTGTTAGCTTGTTGAGTAAATAAACGTTAACAACTATCAAGTAAAGCACACTGCGTGCTTTATCTATCATTCAAATTAACTCAATAATTAAATTTATCCAATTGGAAAAGAAAAATCACAATCAGATTATGCATTGTCCTTTTTATGGCATTATATTTCAAGTAAAAAAGTATGACCCCAATCACTTGGAGCGATTTTGAGAAAGTGGATTTCCGGATCGGAACCATAATCAAGGCCGAGGCATCCCCTGAAGCCCGCAAACCAGCCTATAAACTTGAGATAGACCTAGGAGCCGAACTGGGCATTAAAAAATCTAGCGCTCAAATTACAGTTATCTATACCCTCGAACAACTCATAGGCAAAAGGGTGATTTGTGTGGTAAATTTTCCTCCCAAACAAATTGGCAAGTTCATTTCAGAAGTGCTTGTTACGGGCTTTCCCCATGCGGATGGTTCTGTGGCACTAGCTACTGTCGATAAAGATGTTCCAAATGGCGCAAGACTATTTTAAAGCATGACCGATAAGCTGGACATACGATCGCTCACTCCCATAGATTTCTCACAGATGTACCGCACGTTTGTGGATGCATTTTCACGATACAGTGTGAAAATGGAACTCACCAAAGAAGCGTTCAAAGAACGGCTCGAAGGAAAGATCAACATTTCATACCCTCACTCGGTGGGTGCATTCCATGGTGAAAAACTGGTAGGTTTTATTTTCAACAGCATCAACAAATATGAAGGACAACAGACAGCATACAATGGTGGCACAGGTGTGATTTATGACTATTGGGGAAAGGGGCTGACTACTCAAATGTATGAATTTGTAATTCCAGTATTGAAAAATGATAATGTCAAAAGATGCGTACTGGAAGTAATCACCACCAACGACAAAGCCCTAAAAGCCTATCATAAAACTGGATTTACAAAAACCAAACACTACAAGTGTTTCATGCTCAAAAATGGTCTTTCCAACAAAAAAGCAGGCTTGTCATTGAATATCATCACATCAAAACCTAAAAACCTATTGGACTATCAACCATTCGCCACGGCCCACCCTTCTATGCTCGACTCTTTTGAGCAACTACCATTCAACCTCCAAAACGAAACCTGTTTTGAAGCATGGCATCAAAATGAGCTGGTAGGTTATCTCGTATTCCAACACAAAACGGGGCGCATCAGCCAGATGGCAGTAAAGCCCCAATACCGCAAAAAAGGAATTGGAACCAATCTGCTCCACAAAGCATACAACCTATCGGACAACAAATCTTTGTCCGTATTAAACATAGAAAAACAGGAAACAGAACTTGTTCTCTTTTTTGAAGCCAACGGGTTCGTCAATGAATTGGATCAGTTTGAAATGGAATTGAAGTTGGGTGATTGATCCGAATTTGACAGAAAGAAGTAATCAGGACGATCGTATTTAAAAACTAAACTTCCTTACCACACACATTGCGTAACTTTTAAAGTCACAGCCAACACTGACAGACCCCAGATCAAGTCTGGGGATAGCATAACTTTTAAATACGATTGCCTAGCTGACTAAGGAATGCTGTCCTTCCTCTCATAAGCTCCATAGTCGGGATTATCATCCCTCGGTGTACCGAGAATATCAAAGGCTATGCCTATGTCATCACCCTTATCTCTGGCATTGCCCAAAGAGTCGATCTGATAATCAAAAAGAAAGAGGTTGTGAAAACCCGGGAAGTTGTTGTCAATGCTAATCGTATTGCCGATTTCTTCATAAGCAGCATCTGTCGTCCTAATGATATTGTCGTGAAGTTCCAAAACAACCTGCTGCTGACCAGAAGCACTTATGAGAAACTCATCGTCTTCATTGCCCCATAAAATAGAGTTGACAATTTTTAGATTTAAATCAGCAGTCAAGAGCGAATTGTCACCTGCTACTATATTGTCAGAGAACTGAAAGGACGGTCCTTCTCGAAAGAAGGAAGTTGGTTCGTTGGTAAAGGTGCAATGCTCATAGACGTAATTGCCACCTAAAAAATTGCCTATTACATATTCATTACAATTGTACACCACTGTGTTGTAAGCCCTGATATCGGAAGTAAATGCCTGTATGCCTGCTACGGACATGTGCTCGATAACCGTGTTGCCGATTTCCAAGTCATAGTCAAGGTCATCGTCGGGAGTTCCCACCCTTAAGCCTGTAGTCCCATTACTGATGATGGCATGTTCTACTTTGTTGTCAAAACTCCCTTCGAGGTAATAGATCCCATCCCACTGCCCGGGAGAGATTGTAAATTTAGGATCGAGTCTTGTGTTTCTTACTATTACTTTATCGTCGAGCACACCATTCAACCTGAGTGATCCTTTCACAAAAAGGGAAGCACCATTGTCTATGTAAATCCTAGCCCCTGCCTCCACATCCAAAGTACACAGCGTATCAACAAGTGCAAAATTGTAAATCACATAAGGCCTATTTGCATTCCAGGTTGCGTTGCAGTCGATGATTTCACCATTGATAAAGGTAGCATCCTGTCCCCATGTCACCAACTTGACATGCTCTGAGTTTCCATTGGACACAAATACAATTGAGTCTTTTACCAAGTAGGGTAAGTCCTCATCCTTTGGATCTATTTTAACTTTGATAAGGATAAGCATACTGTCCTTTCCTAAAATCACTTCATTATTGAAATTATTCCTTTCTTCGCCATTAACTATGATCGTATAATCAGAGTTGCTTCCTTTTCCCAGTTGAATACTGGACAGATTTACCGCATTTTTGTTCTGATTAAAAACCTTAAGACGTTTGGTGATGCTGCCAACACTGCTAAATAATGTATCGAATATTACCGTATCGCTGGAAAATGCAAGACGGGCATTTTGATCAGTAGTAATTTCCTCTTCAACAGGGCTACAGGCATATACCAACAGCACTATTGAAAACAACAAAGGGAAAAGATGGTGAAAATTCAAAGAGTATCAATTTTAAGGAGAGACAGAATCGGGGTTGTGTTTGATATTACTTTAAGCATTATCAAAATCAGATTCTAATTCGTTGGTTACACTTTCATGTATATATGATACACTGTATTTTGACAGTAATTCAAGAAATTCCAGCCTGGAAATATTTAAAAAAGTAGAAGCCATTCCAGAAGATATCTTACCTAATTCGTACAATTTGATCAGAGATATTGTTTTCATCTCATGCTCAAATTCGAATTGTTCCATTTTAAGGAAAAAAGCCAAGGATTCAGGATAACTTATTGCTATTTGCTTTTCCATATTTTCACACGTTTATGACACTAATTTATCTTTCAAAACAGAATATCATTAAGACCTTTTCAATGAGTCTAACGAAGGTACACACGTATTATTTAAACTTATACTATCAATCCTGCCCTTCAGAAAGTTTCTCTGCGTTCTCAGCAATCCTCAATTGCTCAATGAAATCACCGATCTCTCCGTCCATCACAGTTGGTAAGTTGTGTTGAGAGTAGCCAATCCTGTGGTCAGTCACCCTGCCCTGAGGGTAATTGTAAGTACGGATTTTATCAGACCTGTCGCCACTGCCCACCATTGACTTTCTCTGAGCGCCAACAGCATCGTTGTGTTTCTTCAACTCTATCTCATAGATTCTGGAGCGCAATACTTTGAGGGCTTTATCAAGGTTCTTTAGCTGACTCTTTTCATCTTGACAAGACACTACGAGCCCAGTAGGTATATGAGTCAATCGTATCGCAGAGTAGGTCGTATTCAC
>CAXBNB010000190.1:0-7245 GCA_963976505.1 uncultured Reichenbachiellaceae bacterium | reverse complement strand
ATTTGATTAACTCAGAAAGTCCCGATTACTAGAACTATTGGGACTTTCTTTTTTTAAACAGATCATCGAGCAATGATTAAACCATATCAATTCTTTGTAGCCTTCGCTCTGCTTTTCATCTCTTTGAAAGGTGTGAGTCAGCCCTTTCAAACCGGCATGGATTTCAATGACCAGAAATATTCCCAATTGCCAGTAACAGCTCCTCTTACTCGTGGCGATTTTGACAACCTGCCTTCAAGCATTAGCCTACAAAAGTATGCGCCAACTCCGGGAAACCAAGGTCAAACTGGCACTTGTGTCGCTTGGTCATCGGCCTACCATGCCCGTACGATAGCAGAGTCTATCCGAAGCAATAGAACAATGAAAAGTGAGACTGATAAAAACACATTCTCACCAACATTCATTTACAACCAAATCAGACTTGAAAATGGTTGCGAAAAAGGGACTTACCTTAATCAGGCATTAGAACTAATGAAAAATCAAGGTGTAGCCAAATACAATGACCTACAATTTGATTGCAACCATACAGTCAATTCCGCAGACAAGCAGCATGCGGCTCCCTATAAAATAAAAGATTATAAAACGCTCTTTTTACAAGACGGCAACAACAAAATACTTCCAGTAAAGAAAAGTCTGGCAGAAAAAAAGCCGGTGTTGATCGGCATGCTTTGCCCTGAGTCTTTTTATTATGCCAAAGATGTATGGCAGCCAAAACAAGAAGAATATGGCAAACCATTTGGAGGGCATGCCATGGTGACCATTGGCTATGATGACAACAAATATGGTGGTGCTTTTCTCATCATGAACAGTTGGGGAACACAATGGGGAAATGGTGGCTTTATTTGGATCAAATACAGCGACTACAATGAATTTGTGAAATATGCTTTTGAAATGATTGAATCCTTGCCCAATGACAAGATTTTGGCCGGAGCAATGAACCTTTCTCTCCAAGAAGGAGGGTCTATGAAAATATCTTACAATCCCTCAAAAGGCGTTTACTCTTCTTCCGTACCTTATCCAAGTGGCACTCAATTTAGGCTATACATTGCCAATAACGAGCCTGCTTATGTATATGCTTTGGGATCAGATTCATCCAAAAAATCGTTTGATATTTTCCCTCATGAGAAAAACATCAGCCCATTTCTTGGATACAAAGGAAACAATGTAGCAATCCCTAGTGAGAAGCACTGGGTGAGAATGGATCAAAATACAGGCATTGACTATTTCTGTGTCTTGTATTCTTCCAGCAGTCTGGATATTGATCAAATTAAAAAAGATTTGGAGCGCGCACCTGGCAATAGTTTTGTAGAAAGGTTAAATTATGTACTTAAAGACAAACTGGTTCGAAAAAATAAAATCACTTATTCTACCAACAACATTTCATTTAAAGGAGGTTTTAGTGGAGAAGGGATTATCCCAATAGTGGTAGAAATTGAACACATTTGAACCTGAAAAAATTACAACAACATAAAATAATTGAGATTCAAACATGAAAGCACTTTTTCACATATTAGGAATTGTTATCATTTCACAAAGCATAGTTTTTTCTCAATCTCCAAATTGGACCAACTACACCATGCGCAATGCCTCCTACCCCGAGGGCAGCTATCTTACCGGATTTATTTCTGAAACCAATGTCAATGGTAACGATCCGGGTGAACTGTTACAAAAAATCAGTGGATACGCCAAAGATCAATTGGTAGAAAACATCCTTGTTGAGATCAAGAGTATCAGTACGCTCAACATCCACAATGTGAACACTGTGACACAAGAAGAGTTTCAAAAAAACAGTACCTCTTTTAGCAATGCCACTATAGCAGGATTAAAAACCGAAACTTACTATGATCAGAAGAAAAAAATAGGTTTTGCATTCTCATTCGCAAAAAAGTCTGAAGTCAAAAACCACTACGAAAATGAAATATCAACGCTACTTGACAAGTGCAATACCAATTTTGAATTGGCCAGCAGCCACAAAGACCAAAACAACAATCAGGGTGCTTTAAAAATGCTATTTCAAACTCAGACTTTTATCAAAAACATTGAGCATGCACAAACCATCCTAATCACCCTCACTGGAAAATATGACCTGACATCTCTAAAAAGAAATGAAAGTCGAATCATCAAGATGAAAACCGAGAGTGAAATCAACAAAGTAAGAAACACACAACAATTTACGCTAGAAGACGCAGCTTACTATATTGCATTTGCCCTTAACACTCAAACTGAAAACCTAAATGCACCTGTGAGGGTGAGTAATTTCACTTATCAGGATACACCAATGGGTAGCATTTTCTCCAGAAGGCTTCAGTCTTCGTTGGAACAAAAACTGATACAAGAAGGATACAAAGTTGCCAATCAAGCGGTTGAAAACGACGGATTTGTATTGAGAGGCAGTTATTGGGAAGAAGGGGACAAACTAAAGATTACAGGTATTTTACGGGATCAAAAAACATCATCGGCCATTGCCAGTGTGGATTGTTATTTACCCAAAAGCACCTTGAACAATGCCAGCATCTCTTTTACTCCAGAGAATTACAAGCAAGCACTCATCAACATGAAAGAGCTTGCCAAAGATGAAATAAAAGGCGGTGGATTGAATATTGACCTGTACACCAACAAAGGCAAAGACAACCTAATTTATACCGAAGGAGAAGAATTAAAACTGTTTGTAAGAGCAAATAGAGAATGCTACATGAGGTTTATCTACCATCTCGCTGACGGATCCAAAGTGCTATTGTTGGACAACTACTACATCAACCACGATAATGTCAATCAGGTATATGAGCTTCCTTATGAATTTGAATGCGCTGAACCATTTGGAATTGAAACACTGCAATTAAACGCACAGGCTCAGCCCTTTCCACCACTAGCAACCAAAGAAGAATATGGGTACAATTTCATTCTCGATGACACCAATACGATCATTACAAAAACTCGTGGGTTTAAGAAAAAAACAGACACTGAAGAAATAAAAGCTGAAAAGCGAATGGTCTTTACAACCATGAAGGATTAATTGCGAAAAAAGACTGTCTCAAAAGGCAGGTAATTCCCAGATTCATTCTGAGATCTGTTTGTAAAACAATTATTGATGCACTTTCAAAGAATACCGGAAGTCTAGCAACTGTTTGTTTCTGTTGAATAGTCTCTTTTACAAAAAGTAAAGAACCTACACTCCTGCTTTTTCTATTGTCTTCAACGTCTTTTCTAAACCAGTCTTTGCTACTTCCAGCAAATCTTGTTTGTGGTATTCAGGGTTATACAACTCCAGAGATACACATCCTTTAAATCCAGTACTTTTTAGGTCTTTCAGAATTTGTGGTAATGGCAAGATGCCATCTCCGGGATAGACCCTGTCTTTGTCTTTCATTTCGTCTATACTCATACCTTTGGGTGCATCGTTGAACTGAAAAATGGCAAACATGTCTCCCTTGAGTAATTTCAATCCGTCAAATCCGCCTTTACTGATGTACATGTGAAATACATCAGGAATGACGCAAGCCTGAGAATGACTGGCATCCAGTGCTACCGCAGTTGCCTGCCCTAGTGTCTTCAGAGGAAACATCTCCACAAAAACAATGGCTGGTATCACATTATATTCATTGATCCCTATATCAAGCAATCTCTTGTAACAGGAAGCTACAAATCTATTGTCATAGTTTTCACCTACCTTATTCGGAATGGCTTGCACATATTTGCAACCAATCTCAGATGCCATGCGCATACGATTCCGAGTTTCAGGCAAAGACTTTTGAAAAGCATCTTCATTTTCCGGAATACAGCCCCAAAGACCAATCATACTTGGCACGAACAAACCATTGTCCTTTATCTTTTTTCCAAGTTCTTTGAGGTTACCACCAGACTTTTCGTATTCTGCTAGCTCTCCGTCCCATGGCTCAATGGCATCATATCCTGCTTTTATTGCGATATCTACTTTTTCTTCTAAACTTTTGGCTGTCCGGATGGTGGCAGTATCCAAACATATCGGCCATGGGCTTCTACCATTCTGAAAGCGTTTTTCTTTGGCCTTTTTTGTTGATTTTTCAGAACTGTAACCAAATGCGGTTGTAGTAAGCCCTAGAGCAGCTCCGCCTGCAATAAATTTTCTTCTGTCCATAGATTAGAGTGATGTTTGTAAAAAAAATAGGAAATAGAATAAACCGATTGTGTAATTTAATGCAGCAACAGCAATACTTAAACTTTTATACAGATTTTCATACAGCCTCCACCTTACTATTGAGAGTAGGTGTTCACAACGAAATTTAAAGGGGTTCAATCATAGGCCAGACTTTTGTCGTGCCTCATGGTATAAGCAGAGCCTATTCCAATCAAGGCACCAAACAAATGTGACTCCCAAGACACCCCGGGTCTGGATGGCATTACGCCATAAATAATTCCACCATATAGTACTACTACCACTATGGCTATGGTCAGTGATTTGAAATTCTTCCTAAAAAAACCAAATGAAATAAGAAAAAAAGCCAATCCATACACCAACCCACTGGCTCCTATATGATAAAATCCCCGTGCAAAAATCCAAACACAAATATTGCTAAGCAAATAGCATTGTAGAAACACCCGAACTGCAATCGAATTGTAGAATACAAATAAAGTTGTTCCCAGAAAAATTAAAGGGAAAGTATTTGAAATGATGTGATTTAAACTGCCATGAATCATCGGAGCAGTTAATATACCAATGAGGCCTGTAGTGGTTCTCGGTAAAACCCCAAGAAATCCCAAATCAATATTTAAAAAAAACTGGATCGAAAAAAAAACCCACATAAGGAATGCGAGTCTAAGCGGGGGTACAATGCTATTTCGTTGAAATTTAGGCATTAAAAAAGTCCCGTCTGAGACGGGACTGTGTATCTGTTTTTAATAATCTGCCGGGTCTTTGATCATTTCCAGCTCTACAAGCTTGGCTTCTTCATAGCTCACGGACATATATCCCAATACTCCTCCAGAAGCTCCTGCTACCTTCTTAGCCATATCTTTCAAACTGGCAACAAGTTTCACTGAAAAATTATGATCAACTTTTGGAAGTATATGATTCAACTTTCTCAATTCACTAATAATAGTACTGTTTCTTTCTTCTACAGAATTGGACAATTCTTCAGTAAGCTTAAAAAACTTACTCTCGAAAGTGGTACCCACTTCCTTATAATAACCAATCAATTGCTCTCTTTCTCTGGATTGTTTTCCTTGTGCAAGATCCAAAGCCTGTGAAACTTCCTTTTTGTCGATCTCACCATCAGCTCCTGCAATCAATATCGCAACATATACTGGTGCATTCAACAATACCTCTATTTCATCGTCACGTAGTGTACTAAACTCACTTATCATCTTATTATTTTTAATTATAGGTAGATTGAACCCGAAATTACAGGAAATAGCGCAATTCCGAAACTGTTCAATTATATTTTTTTAGCAAGCAAACGCAATATGGCTTTTCCACTTTGAAAATGACAGGAATCCCCTATCACTTTGTACCTAAAGTTTATCCCTATTGTCAAATGCTATTCGATCTTTAATGAAAGATTCGATTTGTTCCACTCCTAGTTTTTTGGCTATGATCCTCTTATCCCGATCCAATATGTAAATGGTCGGAGTTGTTCTCACATTGTATTGCCGTCTGAAATTACTCCTAGTGAAAGGATCCGAAGCATTGATCCAATCCAACTGATGTTCTTGTATAAATGCTTTCCATTTGTCTATATCAGTATCAGAATCTACTGCCAGCACCTCTACCCCTTCCGATTGTAATCCATGATAAATATCTAGCAACACAGGTGTTTCTTTCTTACAATGTCCACAGTCAGGGCTGTAGAAAAATAATATGGTGTAATTGGCAGAAATAGAATGAAGGCTAATTGGGTCTTGCAACGTATCCAGCAAATTCAATCTCGGTGCTATCATTCCCATCTGATTTTCCCTATGAAAGTCCATTTCTTCTCTTAATTTAGTGAGCATCTCCTCATCAGCCCAAGGTGTTTTTCCTTTTAAGTAGTAGTTTTCAGAAATGTGTACAAATGCTTTATCCAGTCCCATGATTTTAGAACTCTGGTATTTCTGAAAAAAATACACCACCCAATACCTGAGCATCTCCTCACTATCATTAGATTTATTGAGAACGTATTCCACTGAAGCTACCACCGAATCAGGCGTTTGAAAAGTAACCTTGTCCACAAATTCCATCACTTTAGAATGAAAAATGGGTGCTCTTAAAGTCCCTTCATCGTTAAAATCTATCCCATCAAAAAAGTGGTCTTTGTACTCATTATATACTTTTCTTTTCTCTTCCACAGACATGCCTTCTGATTGTGCGATGTTCTGTTTTTGGGGCTCCATCAACCTTAACAAAACTGCGGTGTAAAAATCTTTATATAAGTTTTTAAGACTGTCTCTTTTCGTTAAGTTTTCTTCTCCCAGCTGCTCTGCTTCTTGGTAAATAGCACTTGAGTCCACCTTGGTTTGGGCTTGTTTCAATTTTTCAGTAAGGCTTCTCATCTTCACCTGATGGCCCTTCATTGTCAGTTGAAAAGTCCTAAAAACTTCATTCTCTGGCGAATTCTTGATTACCATACTTCCATAAGGATCCAGTTTGGTAGTCTTAATAGAGAACTGTTGCTCATTTACCAAAAACTCAAAGTAAAAGCTCTTGGAGTAAAGAAAATAGACTCCTTTTTTCAGTCTTTTTGGATTCGAAAATCTGACTTCTCCTTTAGGAGTCACTAATGATGTATCCTGATAGTACCTTTTCTCTCCAAAATGATACCCTAAATATGCTACACTGTCTTCTAACCCTTCTACTTGCAACTTAATATCATATAGCTCACTTGACTGACCTATCAATTGGTTGAAGGATATTGCCGAAAAAAGAATTAATAAAATTACAAAACGCATTCAATCAAAAATTTAATACAACCCATACTCAGATCATTGCAGTATTGGCTTACTGTGTCATTAAATAATAAAAGATGATCCAAATATAAACATTTAGTTTATGTTTATATTGCCCCAAAACTTCAGTTTACATAGTGTCAAAATTAAAAAAATAGTGAAAAGCAATATTGAATACAAGCAATAGATATTGGCAATAATATTATATTTACTAATCCAGTTTTTATAAATTAACGGTAAATTTAGAGCATACTTATTTTAACTACTTCCAAAATTACTACGTGGTAAATCATTTCGAATCGCAAAAAATTAAAAGTTATTTGGTTAGGATTCTGATTGGGGCAATCA
>CAXBNB010000189.1:0-7254 GCA_963976505.1 uncultured Reichenbachiellaceae bacterium | reverse complement strand
AGGAGTGGTGTATGTTCCAGTAACAGAAAAGCTTTATTGGGCAGCACAAGGATTGGGATCACATCTTGAATACGAAGAAACAGCCACTCAAATTTTCTCCAATAAAATTACCTTGAATCAAAAATATTTAAAAGTCGTCGCTTCTCGCTCTCACCTCAATGAAGAAACCCAACAGTTTCTGGACTCCCTTATTGAACCTGAAACAGTGTCAATGGGAAGTTCTTTAAAATTCACCATAATTGCAGAAGGTAAGGCCGATGTGTATCCTCGTTTTGCCCCCACCATGGAATGGGACACCGCTGCTGCACAAATAATTGTAGAAGAATCGGGAGCCAAAGTACTGAGGCAAAATGAAGACAAACCATTGATTTATAATAAAGAAAACTTACTCAATCCGCATTTCATTGCTATGAATAATTGATGATTCGATATAAATAACTTTATATTTGCACTCGTTTTGAAAATCGGATCAATTTTTTCCGAAAAAGAACTTTATAGAATGATTAAAAAACTGCTGTTAGTCTTTACAATAGCGATTTTTTCTTCCAATTTTATTCATGCACAAAATGCTTCATCCCTGTCGGATTTGAGCAAAGTAAATGTGGATGACTTGTCGGAAGACCAAATTGCCGAGTATCTCAAAAAAGCCCAATCAAGCGGATTGTCGGAACAGCAACTGTTGATTCTTGCCAAACAACGCGGCATGTCAGATGCTCAGATTCAGAAGTTAAGAACCCGTATCAATTCATTGGGCATGAATTCGGGCAAAGATCAATCAAGTGCGGATGGCATCAGCCGGATGAGGGAAGAAAACCAATTGACTCAACAATTAGATTTAAATACAAATATCTTTGACGGCTTGGTTCAAGTAGATTCTGCTCAGATATATAAAAAATGGCTCAAAGATCAGGAGTTGAAAATATTTGGATCTGAAATCTTCAACAATTCAGAAATAAATTTTGAACCAAGTGTCAATACGCCTACTCCAAGAAATTATCAAATAGGTTCTGGGGATGAGATCATCATAGATGTATGGGGGGCCTCAGAGCAATCTTATGCATTAACAGTCAGTCCAGAAGGTTCTATCAAAGTGACCAATCTCGGGCCAATCTATGTAAATGGCATGACCGTTGATGAAGCATCCTCTAAAGTAAAAAGCAGGTTGTCCAAAATATATGCTGGTTTGCTGGACCGTCAGGGTCAAGCACCAAATACTTTTTTCCAATTGACACTAGGAAATATAAGGAGTGTAAATGTGAACGTGATAGGCGATGTGCTTAACCCGGGTACCTACACATTATCTTCCTTTTCTACTGTATTCAATGCCTTGTATTATGCAGGTGGCCCTGGGAAAAATGGTTCCATGCGAAATATAGAGTTGATTAGAAACAACAAAGTGGTTGGCAAACTCGATGTGTATGAATACCTACTCAAAGGAAAGCTGACCAGCAACCTGAAGCTGGAAGATCAGGATGTCATTTTGGTTAAATCCTATGAAAACCGAGTAACCATTCTGGGAGAAGTCAAGCGACCTGCGATTTATGAGTTGGTTGATGGGGAGAATATGGGTTCGTTGTTGAGCTACTCCGGAGGTTTTACAGAAAATGCATATAGGGCGAGCCTACAAATCAAAAGGAATGGCAAAAAAGAAAAAGAAGTAGTAACAGTCAATGCTACAGAATTTCAAAACACCGAACTGAAAAATGGGGATAATATTTTTGTCAACAAAATATTAGATCGCTTTACGAACAGGGTGAGAATAGAAGGTGCGGTGAACATGCCCGGAGAATTTGAATTGAAAGACGGCATGACTGTCAAACAACTCATAGCAGCAGCGGAAGGATTGAGAGGTGATGCCTTTATGGAAAGAGTGCTGATTATCAGGTTGAATGATGATTATACGATTACCAATGTTTCATTCAATGTTGGTGACCTTCTAAAAGGAAACATTGCTGACATTCCATTACAAAAAGAAGACTTAATAAAGGTCAGTTCAATTTTCGAATCTTACTGTCAGGTGGATTAAAGGAGTCTGCTTCTGAAAAAGTAATAGAAGTAGCCAGAAGACCAACTAAAGTAGATCAAGTTACCAGTGTGGTTTCCGAAGCATTTGAGTTTGCCATTAGTAGTGGCATGGGACTTTCGAATGATGCTTCGACTTTTCTACTAGAGCCTTTTGACATAGTCACCATTCGTAAATCGCCGGGATATACAGAGCAAATTACTGTAGAAGTAGAAGGTGAAGTAAAATACCCTGGAAGTTTTGCTTTGAAAATAAGGGACGAGAAAATATCTGACCTTATTGCCCGTGCTGGGGGCATTACGGCCTATGGCTATCCTAAGGGAGCTTTACTTATCAGGAGGACGGAATTCTATGATGGAGCAGGATCAGACAACAAGGCTGCCATATCACAAAAGAAAGAAGCTTTGAAGTCTTTTCAGGAGATGGATACCTTGGTAGATAAGTTGGAAATCAAGCAATTTGAAACGGTAGGGATAGATTTAGAAAAAATTCTGGCAAACCCGGGTTCAAAATATGACCTTCACCTTAAGGAAGGAGATATCTTAAGCATACCCCAGAAATTAGAAACTGTTAGGATAAAAGGAGAGGTATTGTACCCTCTTACAATAAAATATGGAGATCAATTGTCGTTTAAAGATTACATTGATGCTTCCGGTGGAATAAATGACAATGCCAGAATTGGAAAGTCTTTTGTTATTTACCCCAATGGAACAGCGGCTAAAACCAAAAGATTCTTTTGGATTAAAGATTATCCAGATATAGAGCCAGGTTCAGAGATTGTGATCCCAAGAAGACCAACAAGAAATCGAATGAGCATACAAGAAATATTGGCGCTAACAACTACTTTAACAACCATCACCCTATTGGTTGATAGATTAGGTAACTAATTATGAAAAATAGTAATCCTAGATATTTGCAAAATCGAATTCCATCTCGGATACAGGGCTGTTGCATATAAAAAAGCAGACTATCCCCAGATTCCTGACTTCCGTCAGGGGTGCGGCAAGGCATTTTTTTATGCAACAGTCTTGCTCTTGGGTAGGGATGGGTCAAAACAGAAGGAAAAGTAAATAATGTCTAGAAACGACAAAACCATACAGTAGATCCTGTCAGGAAATGCTGACGCAAATATCAAATTTAAAGATGTACTTTTATTGCTTACGTTTTTAGGATTTGAAGTAAGAACAAAAGGGAGTCATCATATTTTTAGGAGGGAGGGTGAGATTGAAATGATAAATATTCAAAAGGATGGAAACATGGTTAAACCGTATCAAGTTAAACAGATAAGGGCTATTTTAGCAGATTATAATTTAATCAGATAGTATTATGAATAAATATGAAATAATATTGTTTTGGTCAGAAAAAGATCAATTATTTATTGCAGAAACTCCAGAGCTATCTGGTTGCTCTGCCCATGGAAAATCTCGTGAAGAAGCCTTGAAAAATATAGATCAGGCAGTGGAATTGTGGATTCAAACAGCTCAGGAATTTAATGATCCTATTCCACAACCCAAGGGAAGAAAATTAATGTACGCTTAAAATCTCAAAAGTAACAATCCAAAATATTTGTAGAATCGAATTCCCCTCTCGGGAGGGGTTTGGGGGTGGGTTAATTACCATTCAACAAAAATAGAAATAAATTAAAAATTGAAACAAAAAGACACCATAGCAGAAGACGAAATAGACTTGGTAGAACTTGCCAATTGCCGGAAAAGGGGTGTAGAATGGGTGATCAAGGGCTAAATATTCGCTTTTCAAAACATGGTGAGGATCAAATGAAACGGCGAAACATATCCAAAATGCTGGTTTTTAATGTTTTAAAGCATCCAGACCGGGTAATTCGTGATGAAAGTGAAATTTGGATTTATCAGAAAAAGGTGAATGAAAATGGTGTAATTTACCTGTACCGAGTTTTTATTAATCCCTTAAAAGAACCAACTTTGGTTATTACTACTTATAAGACCTCAAAAGTCAATAAATATGAAGATTAAGTATGACAAGGAAGCGGATGCACTTTACCTGCTGTTTTCGGAGGCGAGTGTCGTGGAGAGTGATGAAGACAAGCCCGGTGTGATCATAGATTATGACAAGGACGGGAATGTAGTGGGGATAGAATTGCTCCAGGCAAGCCATAAGGCAGGAGAGCCTGCGAGCGTGGTGTATGAACTGGTATGAAATTGCCACTTGTGGTGGGTGTCGGGTCATGGTTTGATCCAAAATCATCTGGGAAGACGAAATGGACCTGATTTAATTGAACTGGCAAAAACCATTTGGGCAAAAAGTAAAAGTTATGCTTATCTTTGCAGTGTAAGAGTCTTTATTAATTAATCATGGAAAATCTTATAAATAGAATCACTAGCAACCCAGAAATTTGTCATGGTAAGGCCGTAATTAGAGGATTAAGATATCCTGTTGATTCCATGTTGGAGCTTATGGCTTCTGGAATGACTACAGAAGAATTGTTGAATGACTATCCGGATTTGGAACATAAAGATTTTTTAGCTTGTTTGTTATATACATCTAATCTCAAGGACAGAATATATATGTCATGATTGACTCTATAGAACATATCGACTTTACAAAAAGATATACTTATTCGGATTATCTCACCTGGAATTTTAGGGAGAGGGTAGAGTTGATTAAGGGGATTTTGTACAAAATGTCACCAGCACCGAGGCGAATACATCAAAAAGTTTCTATTGAGTTGGCGACAATGATTAAAAATTGTTTGAAAGATCGGAGATGTGAGCTTTACACTGCTCCGTTTGATGTGCGCTTTATCAAAGAAGACCAAATTAAAGACGATAATATTGTTACAGTGGTGCAACCGGATCTTTGTATAGTTTGTGACCAAAGCAAACTGGATGATGCAGGTTGTCTTGGTGCCCCTAATATGATTGTCGAAATACTTTCTCCCTCATCTGCGCAAAAGGACGCAAAGGAAAAATTTCAATTGTACGAGGAACATGGGGTACAAGAATATTGGATGGTTCATATTGATGAAAAACTGATAGATGTATTTCATTTAGAAAACAATAAATACCAACTGGACAAGATATATACAGCAAGCGATCAAATCAAATCTGCCGCAATACAAGGATTAATTGTCGATGTTCAGGAAGTTTTTCAAGGCTTATAATTTTTAAATTAATATATGCTTAAAATCTCAAAAGTAACAATCCAAAATATTTGCAAAATAGTATTTCCTTCCTTAAAGGGAGCTGGGTCGGCCTACCGAATTATAGCCGTCAGTTTAGTTCTTTTGTCATTTCGACGAAGGAGAAATCTATCTTACTGACTCGGATTTCTACCTGTCGACAAGCAGGCCTGCCTGTCGGCAGGCAGGAATGGGTAAATTACAAACCAACAAGAGAAATAAAAATTGGAACAAAAAGACACCATAGCGGAAGACGAAATTGACTTAATCGAACTGGCCAAAACCATTTGGGCAGGGCGAAGGGTGATTGTCAAAATCACATCTTTATTTGTCGTTTTGGGATTGATTATAGCATTCACTAGCAAGGTAGAATACGAGGCTTCCTGTAAGCTCTTACCAGAAAGCCAAGAAGGAATGAAAGGAGGTCTCGGAGGACTAAGTGGCCTAGCTGGATTGGCAGGCATCAACTTGGATATGGGAGGAGCAGGAGTACTTACACCGGAACTATATCCAGAAATTGCCAAAAGTTTGCCCTTCCAATTGCAAATACTAAAGGACACCTTAACTTTTGAGAATCAAAATATCAAGACTACCGCATTTTATTACTTTAAAGAAATCGACAAGCCTACGCTATTTGGCTATATCGCCAAATATACCATAGGATTGCCTGGTTTAATCAAATCTATTTTTACTGAGGATGAAGTAAATGAAATTATTCAAGCTCAAGAGGAGCCTATCAGAATTTCCAAAGAAGACTGGAAACTGATAGAAGCTTTTAAAGACCGTATCAACATCAGTGTGGACAGTAAAAGTGGGATGATAGGTGTATCGGTAGAAATGCCAGACCCATTGGCAGCTGCTCAAGTAACGAATAAAGTAGTAGCTCTATTGACCAAAAAAGTAACCACCTATAAAAGTGACAAAGCAAAAAATAATTTGGAATTTATAAAATCAAGTTTTTCTGATGCTAAAATAGAGTTTGAGGCGACACAAGAAAAACTAGCTAGTGCAACAGACCGAAATAGAAATGTATCCTCCGCAACTGCGCAAATAGATTTGCAACGGTTGCAAAATGAGTATAGCTTGGCGTTTGAGGTATATAAAGGTCTGGCTTCTCAGGTGGAACAAGGCAAGATAAAACTAAAAGAAGAGACACCTGTCTTTACGGTTTTGGAACCTGTAAGGGTTCCCGTGGATAAGAGTAAGCCGAAAAAAATGCAGATGTTGAGTATATCAACTTTTATTGGGTTGATGCTTAGCTTACTATATTTACTTAGAAAGGTAGTTTTTGAAATACTTTTTTAGTAAAAGTGTTAAATGGAATTTCTCAAAAAACGATTAAGTGGCAATTATGTAGGGCTTATAAAGTATGCAAAAAATACTACTTGGCTTTTAACTGAGAAATTTTTTCGAATTATTAATAGTGTAGTTTTAGGAATCTTAATTGCAAGGTACTTAGGTCCGGATGAATTTGGAATTTTCAATTATGCCCAATCGCTGGTTGGCCTATTCATTGCCATAGCAGGTTTTGGGCTCGACGAAATTGTAATTAGGGAGCTATTAAAAAAAGTCATAAAAAGTTCCAAAATCATGGGTTCCGCCTTTGTTATGAAACTTGGGGGAGCCTTAATAATGCTAGGATCTCTTTCTGCATTTTTGATATATTCCCAAAAAACTCCTTACGAAATAGGAATTGTTCTCATTATTGCTTCTTCAGCACTGATTAGAAGCTTTAACGTAATTGACTTTTTTTTTCAAAGCACAATTGCAGGTAAACATATTGCTAAGGCGAATATTTTAGGATTAGTATTAGCATCCTTACTAAAGATTGTTTTCTTAATATTTAGTGCTCCCCTAATTGCATTCGCTTATCTTATTCCATTAGAAAGTTTGGCTGCTATTTCATTAATGATCATTTTCTATTCAAAATATGGGGATATTAAAAACTGGCAGGTGGATTGGCGGACAATCAGAAAATTGCTTAGTTATTCATGGCCATTACTACTTAGTGGTATTTTTTCTACTGTTAACATGAAGATTGATCAAATAATGTTAAAGGAAATGGTGAGTTCTA
>CAXBNB010000188.1:0-7258 GCA_963976505.1 uncultured Reichenbachiellaceae bacterium | reverse complement strand
ATGATGATCGCCGTAAACGAACTGACTGCTTTGAAATGCAACAAACGTGAGGTGTTGGAGAAACTGGCTTTGATCCTTTCGCCATTCGCACCCCATATTTCAGAAGAACTCTGGGCACAACTCGGACATCAGGGTGGTATCAGCAGTGCTGCTTATCCTGAATTTGATGAATCCTATTTGGTAGAGGCTTCCCATGAGTATCCTATTTCCATCAATGGAAAAGTACGGGCTAAAATGGCTTTTCCGTTGGATAAAAATGTAAAAGAGATAGAAGCTGAAGTACTTGCTGCAGAGATAGTTCAGAAATGGACAGAAGGCAAGCCTCCGAAGAAGGTAATCATTGTGCCGGGAAGGATAATTAACGTGGTGGTTTAAAGGGTAAAGTTGAAAGTATAAAGTTTGAAAGTTTCCCTCATTCTTCCATTCCCTTGATCCACTCCCTAATCAATTCTACTCCTTCGGTATGGATCATTTTTCTACCAAGTTCGGGCATCATGACAGATGCCTCTGTGGAATTCATTCTGTGAAGCATGATAGACTCTTTGGGTTTGCCAGGTACTATGTCGTGTTTCAGGTTGCCCGATCCATGTCCAGCTGCTACAGGTGATTTCATAATACCCAAAGCATGTGGATCTGATTCAAAGTAGGTAAGATAAAGGCCTGAATTCTTTGCTGGCCCTCCGATGTTGTGGCAATGGGCACAGTTGATTTCCAGATAGGCTCTGGCTCTTTGATCCAGTGTACCTGTACCTTCATTGTCCCATACAGCTACTTTTGGCAGTGCTTCTTTCTCTGGTAAATTATTGATTAACCCTAACTCTTGTAATCGGATCAGTTGGTTAAATGATTTTCCTTTGTAAGTGTTCATTCTGTTCAATTGCCTTACAGTAGGGCCAATGGGTTCGATTTGTCCATTCTTTTCATGACAACCTTTGCATTGCGCCATATTGGGGATTTGGTAGTTGATGGGATCTTTTCCTAGTAAAGCGACTTTCGATTCTCCGCCAGTGATTTCCAACTTGGCTTCTGTTTGCGCTTCGTTCCAGATGTAGGGTAGTGCTACCCATTTTTCCTGATTTTTGATGAGCAACCTTGTTTCCATTATCCGACCAGTGGAGTTGGTCAGTTGAGCATCATTGTAGTAGAAATTTTTAATCAAAACGGTTCCAACGGGAAAGCCTAACACTTCCGTGGGATGGTAGTCAATTTTACTACCTTCGGGTAGATAAATGAAGCGTTTTTTTAAAGCGTAATCAGAAAACAACGGAGTATTCAACTCGTAAGAGATGACATTTTTTGAAGGAATGAGTTCTGATAGTTTGCCTTCGAAAAACTTGTATTCTGATAAATTTATTAGCCCTAATTCAGAATAGGAAATGCTTTCATCAAATATTTCTTTTTCGTATTCTATTTTTTCATTTTGCTTTGGCTGTTGACACGACAATTGCCACAATGAAATGGCAAGAATATATAAAGTACTTTTATTCATTCTTAAAGCGTACAGTTGAGGCTTTCAGGATTAGAAACCAGACCTTCAAAGTTGTTAGCAGCATCTAGAATAGCAGTCTTAATGCCTTTTTCCTGAACACAAATTTGGTAGTCGGGGTTGACTTTACCACTGGCAAGGTGGTATTGCTGAGAGAGGATGCCATCCCAGATCACATCAGGTCGGCTCAATCCAAATTTCATTAGAAACAATTTTCCAAAGTCATTGTCCAAGTTGGGTAGCCAGTAGGAATTGGAGTAATTGTTATCATGTACAAAAATTTGTCCCGGAAATGGGTCGTAATTAGGATCTTTGTCGTGTTTGCCTCTTAGGCGCTGGGCACTGGATTTTTTCTTCTTATCATCAGGTTTTGAGTCATTCATTGCTGTCATTAGCCCGTAGCACACCACGCCCACACCTATATTTTTGTTGTTTTTGATGTTGTTGTTGTACACCTCTACATTTCGGGTAGCCAAAATGGAGATACCTGTTCCAGAAGGGACGCCAGCCACGATATTGCCCTTGGGAGCAAAATTGGGTAGGTTGTTTTCATATACTTCATTGTTGTAAACCTTAATATTCCTTCCATATCTAGTAAGTCCAGGAAGATCAAAAACCAATATTCCTCCCGTATTGTTGTAGGATTTGTTATTGTATATCTTTACGTTTTCAGAGTTTTCACTTTCAATTCCAGCCACATTCCAATAAACAGTATTGTTGCGAATAATCACTTCTTCCGACTGACCGACATAGATACCGGCATCACTGGCACCCATTACTTCACATTCTTCAATCAATACATTTCGGCAGATTACTGGGTAGAGTGCATATGCGCCATTACCTTCATTTACTTCACCTGTCCAAGCAGATTTCACCCTTCTGAATGTGATGCCATTGGTGTCGGTTACTTTGATGTTGTCTCCGGCGGCATCTTCTATGGTAAAGTCTTCAAGTACAATATTTGAACAGTTGGAGATTTTGATACCTTCTGCACCATCTTCTTGTAGTTTAAAGGAAAGAATGGTTTTATCAATGCCTTTACCTCTGATAGTAATGTGCTTTCTGCCATCCAGAATCAGACTATTTTTAAAAATAAAATGCCCTTCAATTATGGAGCTATCTTCTGCCAACAATAGTTTTGACATCAAAGACTTTTCTATGCTTTTAAAAGTTCTTTCCGGATTGTATGATGGCATTGAATTACAGCCCGTAAGCAATGCGAATACGATCAATGTTAGATTGAAAACCTGTTGGTGAAGGTTTGTTTTGAGATTCATGTTGGTGTGGTTATTTCAATAAGAAGTTAATTTATGAAGTTAATAGGTCAATTAAAAAGAGATGATTTGATTATTCATTTCATAACACATTTACCTAGGCAAATGATACAAGAAAATGCTCGAGGATGGCCTTTAAGTGAGTAGCTTTGAGATTGAGTGTAATTGTATAAATCAAGTATGAATTGGAGAATTGTCCTGTCTTTGACTTGATACAGCTGATGTACCAAATAAAGTGTTTATTGAACGATGAAAATTAAAGTTGCTGTTTTGTCCCTGTTGGTTGTTTTTGTTTTGAGTTGTAATTCAAAAGAAAACAAACGACCGAATATTCTTTTCATAATGTCTGACGACCATACTTCTCAAGCTTGGGGTATCTATGGTGGAGTATTAAAAGATTATGTGAAGAATACGAATATCAAGAGGCTTGCAGATGAAGGAGCTGTACTTAACAATGCTTTTTGCACCAATTCCATTTGTGTGCCTAGTAGGGCGAGTATTCTTACTGGGCAATACAGCAATAAGAACGGAGTTTATACACTCTCTCAGCCGTTGGAGTCTGATAGTATGAATATTGCCAAGGTGCTTCAGAAACATGGTTATCAAACGGCAATTGTTGGCAAATGGCATCTTAAAAAACAACCCACAGGTTTTGACCATTTCATGGTATTGCCAGGTCAAGGGAGGTACAACGATCCTATTTTGAAGTTAAAAGAAGATTGGAATGAAGGTAAAAATGGTGGAAAAGTGTACAAGGGTTTTTCATCTGATGTCATTGCAGACTTCTCTATCGATTGGCTGAAAAATAAAGAAAAGAGTAAGCCCTTTTTCCTAATGACACATTTTAAGGCTACTCATGAGCCTTTTGATTATCCAGAGAGGCATAAAGACATGTTTGAAAATGTAGACATTCCTGAACCTGAATCTTTGTATGATTTTGGTGCGGAAACTACTGGTAGGAGTTTTATGGGGCAAAAATTGGATTACCTGACCGAAAGATGGGTAAAAGCATCTGAAAACCCAGACCAATCCTTTATGCCTTACCCAGGTTTGCCATTTTCTATAGAAGGGCTGGATAGTATTCAAATTAGAAAAAAGACATATCAAAAACTGGTGAAAGACTTTATGCGTTGTGGGGCAGCCATAGACGATAACATTGGCAAGCTGTTGGATTACCTAGAAGAGTCCGGTGAAGCAGAAAATACCGTTGTGATTTACACGGCAGATCAAGGTTACTTTCTCGGAGAGCATGGCTTTTTTGATAAAAGAATGATTTATGAAGAGTCTATGAGGATGCCTTTCGTGATTCGATATCCTAAGGAAATCAAAGGAAGCAGTCGCATTGATGACATCATTTTGAATGTAGATTTTGCCGCTTTATTTGCAGACTATGCCGGACTTGAAAAGCCTGATTTTGTTCAGGGTAGGAGCTTTAGGGAAAATCTATCTGGACAAACAGCTAAGGATTGGAGGAAAGAAATGTATTATAGGTACTGGGCACATACGCCTGATCGTCCTGCTCATTTTGGGATTCGAAATGAGCGGTACAAGTTGGCTTTTTTCTATGGACACCATCTTGATTTGGCTGGAACAAAAAAAGAAAATACCGAGCCTGCCTGGGAATTTTATGACTTGAAAGAAGATCCAAAAGAAAATCACAATGCCTATGATGATGCCCAATATACTAAAGTGATTAAGGAAATGAAAGTGGAACTGCTCAAACAAAAAGCATTGGCGGGAGATGACGATAAAGTTTTTCCCGAGATGCAGGAAATATTTGCGAAACATTGGGATTGAAAATCGTAGTTTGAGGTATTCTCAATCGATTCTTTTGGAGTGATCTGCAGGGATTAGAATGACTTGTATTTAACAGTTTTGATCCTTTTACTGTCTTTGTTTTTTTGAGGATTGTATGGTAGGAATCTTTTCTTTGACTTCACCATTTTCACTTTCCTGTTGTTTTTGCTACCGATACAGCCTAGGCTCAGCGATAGGATGATTAAAGTAGAAATTATTAAAGAATACCTCATTTTCATTGTTGATATCAAAACTAATCGATCGCTATATTATTGTATGCTGCAAACTAAAAAAGCTTCTATTTTGGAAGTCTTGACGCCTTTAATTGATTGAAGATACTTAGCAGACAATTTACAATCAGTATTTATAATTCCAATCTGTATCCAAGATTATTTAATCAACTGTAACGTTTCACCCCTTTTTACTTTTCCTGAAGTGGTCCTTATAAACTGCTCTAAATAGATTGTTTGTTTTGGTACATGGTATTTGGAGAATACTTTTTCAATGTTGGTTTTCATCAGGATTTCAAACCCTGATTGTGGGGGAGCACCTTCGACGAGGAGAATTAGTCTTTGACCTAGTTTAGAATCTCCAATTCCATCGATAAAGAACTCGTTAGTTATTTCTGCTTCTTTGAAAATAGGCTTGAGTAGATTTTCGATTTGCTCAGGTATGATTTTCACACCTCCTGAATTGATCAAGTTGTCCTGACGTCCCAGCCATATAAATTCATTCTCATTTTTTATTTCAACCAAGTCTTTTGTCATCACCTGTTCATCATTGGTGGTAGAACCATTTATAATCAGACAACCATCCGCATTGGTTGTTATTTGTATGCCATCAAGACATTTGAAGTATCGAGAATCCCCACCATCGCTCAATTTTCTAAGTGCAATATGAGATACAGTCTCCGTCATCCCGTATGTGTGGTAAATGTTATTTTGAAATGACTTCAATTTCTTCTCAAGCGTATCAAAAACAGGAGCCCCGCCTATCAATACATTGTTGATTTTACTCAATCTTTCTGAATATCCAGAGTCAATCATTTGTTGTACTTGCATTGGTACAAAAGAGGCAAAATTTATCTGTTCATTTTCACTTAAGTCTTCCAGTGGATTTGAAGATGGATCAACTAAAATGATCTCCATATTCAGTACCAGGCACCTTGCGAGCATCATCTTGGTCGCGACATATTCTGGGGCAAGACATACCAATGCCCTGTCTGTGTTTTTAAGTTTTAGGGCATTTTCGGTAAGCGATACACTTTTTAGGATTTGATTTCTGCTGATTGCAATTGTTTTAGCTGCTCCTGTCGATCCTGAGGATTTGAAGTTGAATGTATCGGTATCAGAGAGCCAGTCCGTTATAAATGTGATGCCAGATTCAAAAAATGGAGCTTCATTTACTAACTCATTGAGGTTGCTTAGACTGTGGGTTTCGCCTTTATACGTAATATTCATGTTTATTTTCAGACTATTTAAACCTTTTTGTCGTTTTTGGTGTCTATGTATAGTATTATAGATTCTCAGTATTTTACTATAGAAATACTTTTGTATTTTTAATCAAATTTGAATGAATTAAACCGTTCGAGCAAATTTCGTTAAAAAGTAGGGAATTTATTAAGAGAAGCTTTTCACCACCTAGAAGCCTATAAGTTGGAAGACCAAACTGACATTCTTGTTAGCAGAATTAGAAACAAGGACAAAGATGCCTTTGAAATTGTCTTTAAGAGGCATTACAAGCCACTATGTGGTTATGCTAATAAGTATCTGGATGAAGTTGATGAGGCTGAAGAGATAGTTCAGGAGGTTTTTGTAAAGTTCTGGGAAAAATGTGAGTCGATAGCTCCCGACTCATCTATCAAATCTTATTTATATCGGTCTGTTCACAATACTTGTCTCAATCACATCAAGCACCTCAAAGTACGAGACAATTACAAACAATATGTGATGGTTAAAATGGAAACCGAATCTCATAATTTTTTTGACGATGTGGAAGATTCCAAATTGGAAAAGAAAATTTATGATGCCATAGATTCCTTACCACCTCAGTGTCAAAAGATATTTAAGCTCAGTAGATTCGAGGGACTGAAATATCAGGAAATTGCAGACCATCTTGGGTTGTCAATCAAAACCATAGAAGTACAAATGGGGAAGGCCTTAAAAGTATTGAGGGAAAAATTACGCGCTTATATTCGTGTCTCTTAACAACGTTTATTTGAGCTTCCTTCTTATCTTTATGCTTTAATCTTATAAATATCATTACTCCTATAGTTTGGGTCAATTCTGTAAGTCATATAGATTTTTATTTGTTTTATTGATGCTGACAGAAGCCTCCTTGGCACAACAGCAGGTTTTAGACAGAGCAACCAGCCTGTCACTCAATGAGTCCTCGATTGAGGATGCCTTAGATCAGATCAGCAGCAATACGGGTGTATTTTTCTCCTACAATGCCAACCTTATTCAGGACAATCAACGGTTTACGCTACAGTTGCAAAACAAACCTCTTAAAGAAGTACTTGCTCAACTTTTGATTGGAACCGGAGTAGGTTTTAAGGTTGTGAACGATCAGGTTGTTTTGTTCAAATCGAAAGAACCTTTGCCTAAGCCTCTATATACTGTGACTGGTTACGTACAAGATAAGTACACATATGAACCTGTAGTTGGAGTAAATGTGTTCATAGCAGGCACTCTCATGGGTA
>CAXBNB010000187.1:0-7274 GCA_963976505.1 uncultured Reichenbachiellaceae bacterium | reverse complement strand
AAAAATTAGGGTTGAAAGTGATGGTGGGCTGCATGACTGAGTCCTCTGTGGGAATAGCGTCCATCGGTCAACTGAGCCCTTTTCTGGATTATGTGGATATGGATGGTGCCTTATTAATTACCAATGACATTGCTGCTGGTCCTCAGTTTATCGATGGCAAAACAATCTTGCCAATCGGGTTTGGAATTGGTATCAACAGACTCAAACTACTTGATGCAATCTAAGCTGACGTATTTAGTGTATTTGTTAAATCCTTCATTTCGTCAATCTTTACTGAAGCGAGATCACTTCGTCGTACCTACTCGTGATGACGGTTCTATAGGTGTTCTTATGTATTTGGTTCTTTGTGTTATAGTTGATGTCTGAATAGAAATTTGTCCTTAACGCCAATGTTTGCCATGTCTGCCGACTGGCAGGTGTCTCCACAAACATTCTCAAATATGACTTTTATCCACAATACTAAAAGTCTGTCTCTAATGTGCTTTGAGAAGCCTTTCGGGATTCTTAAAGCTTGTATCTTGATGAGCTTTACCAATCTTTAAAAGCTTAGTAAAGCAAAGACCGTTCTGGGGGGACATTTTCTATAATATTATGTTTTTTTCACCATTTAACGCCAATGTTTGTGTCTCCACAAACATTCTCAAACATTCTCAAGCATTCTCAAATATGATCCAGGTGGTTCTATTGAAGTTTTCTCCACAATACTAAAAGTCTGTCTCTAATGTGCTTTGAGAAGCCTTTCGGGATTCATAAAGCTTGTAATTTGATGAGCTTAACCAATCTTAAAAAGCTTAGTAAAGCAAAAACCGTACTTTAGGGACAGCCTCTAAATTATTATTTTTTTATCACCATATCAATTCAATTGTACAATCAAATCAACAATTCACCGTACATTGGTTTTAAATACCACCTGCCAACAAAGATTTTTACATCCTTGAATACTATTCTATATTCGAGCATTAATTTAAAAATGATTTACCATGAAGCAAACAATCTCAACCTTACTGATCCTACTGATTTGTGTTCCAGTTTTTTCGCAGGAAAAAGAAGATAAAAAATGGGAGGTATCCGAACCGGCTTTGCCCTACAAGGAATTGACCATTACTACCGATGAAGGTACGTGGATGAGCCTGGATGTCAGCCCTGATGGCAGTTTGATTGTTTTTGATATGCTGGGCGACATCTTTACCATGCCAATGTCTGGCGGAGATGCTGCGCTGATTAGAGGAGGCCATGCATTTGAGGTGCAACCAAGGTTTAGCCCTGATGGCAAACAGATTTCGTTTACCAGTGATGCTGGAGGTGGGGATAATATTTGGGTGATGAACACAGATGGCACTGATGCCAAGCAAATCACCAAAGAGACTTTCCGATTGGTAAACAATGCCGTTTGGTCGGTAGATGGTAATTATATTATTTGCAAAAAGCATTTCAGCTCCGAGCGCTCGCTTGGCGCAGGTGAAATATGGATGTATCACATTTCGGGTGGCAATGGCATTCAGTTGACAAAAAAGAAAAACGAACAACAAGACGTGGGAGAGCCTTGGGCTTCTCCTGACGGCAAATATGTGTATTATAGTGAGGATGTTTATCCTGGAGGATACTTCCAGTACAACAAAGACCCGAACAGTCAGATTTACGCCATCAATAGGTACAACCTGGAAGATGGGAAAATTGAAAGAGTGACAGGCGGCCCTGGAGGTGCCATCCGACCTGTGATTTCTCACAATGGAAAATTATTGGCTTTTGTAAAAAGGGTAAGAGAAAAGTCAGTGTTGTATTTGCATGATTTAAAATCGGGGAAAGAATGGCCGATATACGATCAATTGAGCAAAGACCAGCAGGAAGCATGGGCAATCTTTGGTCCTTATACTGGATTCAATTGGACGCCTGATGACCGACACATAGTGATCTGGGCAGAAGGAAAAATCAGAAAGATTGATGTGACGACAATGGATGCTCAGGTGATTCCATTCAAAGCAAGTGCAAACCATAAAATAGTGAATGCACTGAAATTTAAAAATGATGCTGCTCCCGATGAATTTACATCCAAAGCCATCAGGCAGGCGGTGACTTCTCCCGATGGTAAAACTTTGGTCTTCAATGCAGCTGGTTTCCTTTGGAAAAAAACGTTACCCAATGGCAAACCATCAAGGTTGACGTCAGGTGAGGATTTGGAATTTGAACCTTCTTTTTCCAAAGATGGGAAATACCTGGTCTATGTTACCTGGAATGACGAAAACATGGGAGCCATCCACAGGATCGAATGGCAGAATACTAAGAGCAAGCCAGTAAAACTGACAACAGAAAAAGGAATTTACAGAGAACCTGCATTTTCTCCTTTGGACAATAATACCATCGTCTATAGAAAAGAATCCGGCAACAGCCATCAGGGATTTTCCTTTACAAAAGAGCCAGGAATTTATTTGATGAAAGTAAGTTATGCTAAGAAAACGGGATATTCTTCTGGATCGAAGTTGGTGACCAAAGAAGGCATTTTCCCTCAATTCAATAAAGATGCGAGCAGGATTTATTACCAAACAGGAGGCTATTTGTTTGGCTCATTGACGAAGACTTTGAAGTCTGTCAATTTACAAGGAAAAGAAGCACGTGAGATTGTGCAATCGAAATATGCTCAGCGCATTATTCCAAGTCCTGACGACCATTGGGTGGCTTTCACCAATTTGTACAAAGTGTATATTGCTGCTATGCCGATGACTGGGCAGGTATTGGAGTTGGATGGATCGGCCAAAAATGTGCCCGTAGCTCAGGTAGCCAGAGATGCCGGGATTAGTTTGCAGTGGTCTGCCGACAGCCAGCAATTGAGTTGGACGTTGGGTGATGAGTATTTTAAAGAAGACATCAGCAAACGCTTTTTGTTTATGGAAGGAGCGCCGGACAGCATTCCAGCGATTGACACCACGGGAGTTAAAATTGATTTGATTCTGACCTCAGACAAGCCCAAAGGAAAAACCGTTTTTACCGGAGCAAGGATCATTACTATGAATGGTGATAAAGTGATTGAGAACGGAACAATAGTGATAGACGGAAATAAGATTTTGGCGGTAGGAGAGGCAGCCTCAGTCACTATTCCCGATGGGGCGAAGGTCATAGATGCAAAAGGCAAAACGATCATGCCCGGTTTGGTGGATGTACATGCGCATCTTGGGCAGTTTCGATACGGATTGAGTCCACAAAAACATTGGCAATATTACACCAACCTTGCTTTTGGGGTGACCACTACGCATGATCCTTCTTCCAATACTGAAATGGTCTTTTCTCAATCAGAAATGGTGAAAACAGGAAATATGATTGGGCCTAGGATCTTCTCTACAGGAGTCATTCTGTATGGAGCTGATGGTGATTTTAAAGCAGTGGTGAACAACCTGGATGATGCCCGATCAGCGATCAGACGAACGAAAGCGTTTGGTGCTTTTTCTGTAAAAAGCTACAACCAACCCCGACGGGACCAACGCCAGCAAGTGATCAAAGCAGCTTCTGAGCTCAACATAGAAGTGGTGCCTGAAGGAGGCTCTACTTTTTACCACAACCTGTCGATGATTTTGGATGGGCACACAGGCATTGAACACAACATTCCTATTGCCACTTTGCATGATGATGTGGTGCAACTGTGGGGTGCAAGCCAAACAGGTTACACACCAACTTTGATTGTGAACTATGGTGGACTGAATGGAGAATATTACTGGTACCAAACGACCAATGTATGGGAAAATGAAAAGCTGCTGAAGTTTACGCCACGAAATGTGATCGATTCCCGATCCAGACACAGGACTATGGCGCCAATGAAGGAATATGATAATGGACATATTTTGGTGTCTGAAAGCTGTAAGCGATTGACCGATGCGGGAGTGAAGGTCAATCTCGGAGCTCATGGTCAGCTGCAAGGGATGGGTGCACATTGGGAACTGTGGATGCTGGCCCAAGGAGGAATGACCAATATGGCCCTGAGAGCTGCTACTTTGAATGGAGCCAATTATCTGGGCATGGATGATCAAATCGGCTCAATAGAAGCTGGGAAACTGGCGGATTTGATTGTGTTGGATAAAAATCCTTTGGAGGACATTCAAAACTCCAATTCTGTAAAATACACGATGATCAATGGGCGGTTGTATGATGCTGAAAGTATGAATGAAGTGGGAAACTATTCTAAGAAAGAGGAAAGTTCTACTGGGAACAAGAGGCGTATGCACCTGCTTTCGATTGGCATGGGCATTCCCATACAGGTTGTGCCTGTGAATTGGGGAGGTGAGGTATATTTGATATGCTTTGTTGTGCAAATTAAAAAGTAAACTGAAAAATTGAAACGATATGCCTTTAATGCCTTGGGATAAAATCAGTTGGAAAATGATGTTCACTGTTTTTCTGGCAGTATTTGTTATCCTAATTATTGTAAAACTCATATCTAATATTTTTTGACTACATGAACTTTGAAGAATTCAGAACGGAACTTGAGATCGAACTTAAAACGCTGATAAAATTTGAACTTCAAGAATTTAGCTATCATCCTTATAGTTTTGGGGATGGATTTCTTGGATATCGAATTAACGGTAAATGTTTTAGATTAACCTATGAAGGGCGTGAACGGCAACTAAGAGTTGATTGTAGTGAACCGCATGAGAAATATTTTGGAGCAACTTGGTCTGAATTGGAAATCTTTGATGAATTGTCTACCAGCAGTCGAGGAGTTGCAGTACTTCTGGCTAATTGAACAGTTCATGTCGAAAACAACAAGCTATAGCAATAAAGAGCAAATCGAGTATTTTGTAAGATTATGAATAATTCCATCGTGTTCTGTTTCTGTGGAAATATTAGTTTTTATTCTATCCGAAAAACTTTTAAAACTCCACTCTGGTAAAATCCCAATTTCCTTCCTGGCTGTAAAAAACATGGTCGCCTTTTATGGTCAATGGTGAGGGGATGTTGTTTTCGTAGAGTTGTCCTGGTTTGATCTCTTTTAGTAAGTCTATTTTATTTTGGCGGCCATTGATGCCAATGAGTTCTTCGTCTAGCGCAATGGGGATTTTGGATTTCAGACACAATAAATACATAGCCTCTGGCTGCCTTGGCATGATGGGTTGCTCTATGGAATGCAAATCAAATTCCTCTAGCGCTTTGAGCTTGAGCATACATTCCTCTGTTGGAAATGCACCATTGGCATCTACCCTCAGAGTGAGTTTGTCCTTCGGATATTTCTTTCGGATATACCGCAACAGGTCACGTTCTTTGACAAAATCAATTGCACCTATTTTCATTTTTAGACATGAAAATCCTGCAGCCAGTTTCGTGTCTATTTGCTCCTTCATAAAAGATTCATCACCCATCCACACCAGTCCATTGATTGGTATTTTTTGGTGCTTTTTGAAAAAATCGTTTTTGAAAATTTCTCTATCACCTCCATGGATCAAGTCCAAGAATGCAGTTTCCAAAGCAAAGCGAATGGAAGGCAACTCCTGAGGTACAAGAGAGGCAACAAGCTTGTACACGGCTTCTGTGTTTTTGGGTAAAGCTGATCTTCTTATGGCAACAGACAACTTGTCCAACTCCTCTTCGAAAGAGACATTGTAATCGACACTTAGTCTGTCAATAGGGGCGACTTCTCCCAGTCCGAATAGGGAATTGTCATTTTCTTCATAGAGTTTGATGAACCATACTTTTTTGTGGTGAAATACCCCTCTGGATGTGCCAGCTGCAAAATTAAAGTGGAGGGTGTATGGAGCGAATCTCAGTTGTAATGACATAAGGTCGAAATTAATATATTGCCATGAAGACACAAAGCTGTTGGGAATATCATCAACAAATTTTATTGGTTGTCATAAATCAACTTATATTTATTGCATAATTGATGAAATAATTCAAGCTTCGCGATTTGAATCGCAGTAGGATAAAATGACCTCTTTAGAAAAATACCTTTACGAATTGCCTGAAAATAAAATAGCCAAGTATCCGCTGGCTGAGAGGGACATGTCCAAACTGCTAAAATATGAGGCGGGTAAAATATCCCATCATACTTTCAAAGAGGTCATAGAACTGGTGCCCAAAGACAGTTTGCTCGTATTCAACAATACCAAAGTGATCGCTGCAAGGCTCTTTTTCTATAAAGAAACCGGGGCAAAAATCGAGATCTTTCTAACTGAACCCATAGCACCATCCGGTGATTTTCAATTGGCATTGAAAGCCGTTAATTCCTGTACCTGGAAATGCATGATTGGCAATGTTAAAAAATGGAAAGAAGATGCACTTAAACTGACGATCAATTCGGAAGCACATGGCGAGATAATGGTACGTGCCACTTTGGTTGACAGGGAAAATGGCTGGGTGCAATTTGATTGGGATGCTCCGGTTGAATTTTTGGAGATCATAGAGTCAGGAGGGAATGTCCCTTTGCCTCCTTATCTCAATCGGGTGGCTGAGGCCGAAGATAAAAACCGTTACCAAACGGTGTTTTCTGAGCATGAAGGAGCGGTTGCAGCGCCTACCGCTGGATTGCATTTTACCGATGAGATCATTGCTCAGTTGAAAGGTGGAGGAGTAAAGACCGACTACCTCACATTGCATGTGAGTGCTGGAACCTTCAGGCCGATCAAGGAGAAGGACTTCACCAACCATCCGATGCACAATGAAAAAATCATTGTTCACAAAAGGAATATTGAGAACCTGTTGGATGCCAGAGGAAAGATCATTCCTATTGGCACTACAGCGATGCGTACGTTGGAAAGTACCTATTGGTATGGAGTGAAATTGATGCAGGATAAAAATGCCTCATTCCATATCGATAAAATGATGGCTTATGAAAAAGCCATCAGCGAACATCCTTCAAAAGAAAAGGCCCTTCAGGCTATTTTAGCAAAGATGGAAAGGGAAAATACTGATTCGCTCTATGGTGAAACAGAGATATTCATTTACCCCGGTTATGACTTTAAAATATGCACTGGACTGTTTACCAACTACCACCAACCGGGTTCTACGCTTATTCTTCTTGTAGCCGCTTTTATTGGTGAGGATTGGCGGAAAATTTACAATGAAGCACTCAGCAGCGATTACCGCTTTTTAAGTTATGGCGATACTTCTTTGTTGCTATGATCGACACTTCGAAACGAGGAACGAGTGAGAAGTCCCCAAGAGGGTTTGCAGAATGTTTTTCATGCTTCGGATGTTTCTGTGGGGGACTTCTCCCTACGGTCGAAGTGACGTGTCGTAACAAGGCCACTCCTTAATAAAGTCAATCTATTGATATAAAGACAGTTAAAGGAGTA
>CAXBNB010000186.1:0-7309 GCA_963976505.1 uncultured Reichenbachiellaceae bacterium | reverse complement strand
CGTAAAAGCCTCTAATTTACATCCGGGAGATGCTGAAATATTCCTTATCAAAGGCAATGTATATGCTATGAAAGGCGACCATACTGAGGCATTGGAAAGCTTTGAAAGAGCACTTGAATCTTCTGACGAAAAAGACGACATATATTACAGCATAGGACTCACCTATCAAAACCAGGCGAAATATCATGACGCTATAAAGTATTACAAAATAGCACTTGAAGAAAACCTAAACAATGAAAACGTACTGTACGAGCTTGCCTACTGTCTAGACATGACCGGCGAACTGGAAGGCAGCCTGTCATACTATAAGGAGTTTATTGACAATGATCCTTTCTCAGAGTACGCATGGTACAATCTCGGCATTGTATATAATAAGCTTGAAAAATATGAAGAGGCCATTAATGCCTATGAATATGCGATAGCCATTGACGATCAATTTAGCTCTGCTTATTTCAACATGGGCAATTCGTTGATGCAGCAAGAGAAATTTGATAAAGCGCTGGAGGCTTACAAAACCACTTTGGAAAGAGAAGGGTCTAGCCCTGAAATTTATTATAGCATAGGAAGTGCTTATGAGAAAATAGAACAATACGATCTTGCCATAAGGTATTTCCGAAAGGCAACTAAATTAGATCAGTATTATGATGAGGCATGGTTCTCTACAGGAGTATGTCTCTCCAGACAAGAGAAGTGGTACGAAGCGGTTCATTTTTTCAACAAAGCACTAAAACTTGATATAGAAAACCCTGATTACTGGAAGGCTCTGGCAGATGCTGAATATAAAGTTGGCAATAATGTTTCTTGTCTTGATGCCTACGATGAAGCAAGCCAGCTTGCGCCAGAGAATATAGACATTTGGATGGATTGGTCTTTCGTCTATCACGAACAAGGAGATACAGAACAAGCCGTTACTGTTATCTTAGATGGCATTGAAGAATGCCCTGAAGAAGCTGAACTTTATTACAGGGCCGTAGTATATCTGGTAGAAGCCGGGCAATACAAAAAGGGGTTTACTTTTCTAGAGCAAGCACTTACCTTGAATTTCGATTTGCATACCATTTTATATGATTACTTTCCGAAGTTAGAAACTCAAAAGGCGCTCTTTAAAATTATACAACAGTATAAAAAATAATGGTACACTTATTGCATTAATGTTTGCTTGAATAATTAGGATTTATTCGCTGCAGCGCTTTAATTTATTGAGCGTTTTTAATAGTACCACAGAGAATGGCGTCTACGCAAATGCTTTCTGATATTCATAACAAAAGCCAGTGCCAAATAGACTAAAACCGGAGAACCAAATGTAAGAAATGAAGTGTAAATAAAAAATAAGCGAATACTTGATGTAGGTATTCTAAGCTTTTCTCCAAGTCTGGTACAAACTCCAAAAGCGTATTTTTCAAGGAATTCTTGCATAGTCTTATTTTTTAAAGCACAATATTAACGAATATGGTTCTTTTTTTGTGTATTATAAGTTTACTATATATTTATTTTTTAGCTATTATTGCACTGATTTCAACCAAATCAAATATTTACCGATAATTATAAATAAACAAATATTCAAATGAGAAAGTCGAATTTTGCGATTGCCTTGATAACGGGCTTGTTCCTTTTATCTGGGTGTAGTGCCTTAAAAAACATGCAGAAGCTTGCTAAAGACCAAGATCTTCAAGTTACACCTAACCCGTTGGAAGTACATGGGGATAAAGTTAAATTTGAAATGTCCGCTGTTCTTCCAGCAAAAATGCTCCCTTCTAAGTACATGTACACCATTAACACCTTTTACAAATACGGTGAAAGTGACAAATCTGTAGGAAGCATTGAATTAAAATCTAGTGATTTCCCTAATCAAAGCACATCTACTTCAAGAAAAAGTGGTGAGTTTGAATTTGATTACGTAGATGCGATGAAATCTGGTAATCTTGAAATACAAGGGGTAGCTTCTTCTATTGCTTCTGGCAAATCGTTGAAAACAACTGACAGACTTGCTGTAGCTCCTGGAATTATTACCACATCGAAACTAGTAAAAGACGTATATTATACTGCTTATGCTTTTCACGGGTATAATGACAAAGAAGAGTTGGTTCCTACAACTGTAGATTTCTTTTTCGACAAAGGACGTTCTTATTTGAAGTCTTCTGAAACAAGAAGTAAAAAAGGAAAAGATTTTTCTGCATTCATCGCAGACAAAAACGTAACAAGAACAGTAACTATCATTGGAGCTCACTCTCCTGAAGGTTCTGAAACTGTGAACTCTGACTTGTCCGGTGACAGGGCTGCTTCTATTGAAAAGTTCTACAGAGCACAAATGAAGAAGTGCGATTACAAAGAAATGGCTGATGGAATCAAATTTGTATTGAAGCCAATAGTTCAGGATTGGAAAGCATTCAAAGATGCTTTGAACAGTTACACTGGAATCTCTGATGCACAAAAATCAGAAATAGTTAAAATAGTAAACGGAGCTGGAACATTCGAAGACAAAGAAAAAGCTTTGCAAAAACTTAATTCTTACAATTCAATCATGAAGGATGTTTACCCAGGATTAAGGGTAGCTAAAACAGAAGTATTGACTGTTAAGATCAAAAAGTCTAACCCTACTATTTCTATCCTAGCAAAACAAATTGTTGATGGAAAAGTAAGTGCTGATACACTTTCAAATGAGGAATTATTGTTTGCTGCTTCATTGACACCTTCTCTTTCTGAAAAAGAAGCCATCTACAAAGCTGCTACTAAGAAAAGTGGTAGCTGGCAGTCACACAACAACTTAGGTGCTGTGTATCTTGATATGGCCAAAGAAGGTAACAAAAACCAAAACATCGAAAAGGCTGTTGCTCAATTCGAAATTGCTGCTAAGAAAAACAATGCAGCAGAAGTATTGGGTAACCTAGCTACTTCATACTTGATGCAAGGAAATAGCGCGAAAGCTTTCGATACTATCTCTGAAGCATTGAGCAAAAGCCCTAGCAAAGACCATGCAGCTGGAATGAACGGTGTAAAAGGTGCTTTGGAAATCAAAAGAGGAGAATACGATGCTGCTCTTTCTTCACTCGGAAGTGCTAAATCAGAAGCTGATGTAATTTTTGATAGAGGTCTTGCTTTATTATTGAACAAAGACTTCCAAAATGCAATCACTGCATTTGGTGATGTTACTGAAAAAGATAGCGATTACGCTTTGGCATACTACTGCTCAGCAATTGCTTCTGCAAGATTGAATAACGATTCAAATATGATATCTAGCCTTAAGAAAGCTGTGGACAAAGATCCAAAACTTAAGGAAATGGCGTTGAATGATTTAGAATTCAACAAATATGCAGGTGCTATTAGTACTGCATTGAAATAAAGAATATCTCATTTAATATTAAGTCCCTATCGATAGTTATCGGTAGGGATTTTTTTATGTCTTATATTTAGTTGATTTGATCAAGTAGATTTATTTAATTGCTTAGGATATTCATACTGTAGTATATAATTTAGCGGTTCGAAAAAAATATTGAGTATGAGAGTAATTCAATTTAGAGAAGCCTTAAGAGAGGCAATGAGTGAGGAAATGAGAAGGGACAAAAATGTGTTCCTAATGGGTGAAGAAGTAGCTGAATACAACGGTGCTTATAAAGTAAGCCAGGGAATGCTAGACGAGTTTGGAGCTCAAAGAGTAATAGACACTCCTATTGCGGAACTTGGTTTCACAGGATTGGGCGTAGGTGCAGCGATGAATGGCCTAAGACCTATTGTTGAGTTTATGACTTTCAACTTTTCATTGGTAGCAATAGATCAAATCATCAATGGTGCTGCCAAAATGATGTCCATGTCTGGGGGTCAATTTAATGTACCAGCAGTATTTAGAGGACCAACAGGGAATGCAGGACAATTGAGTTCTCAACACTCTCAAAACTTTGAAAACTGGTATGCAAATACCCCAGGGTTAAAAGTAGTAGTGCCATCAAACCCTTACGATGCTAAAGGCCTCTTAAAATCTGCAATCAGAGACAATGATCCTGTGATCTTCATGGAGTCTGAGTTGATGTATGGAGATAAAGGTGAAGTTCCTGAAGGAGAATACCTTGTGCCTCTAGACAAGGCAAAGGTGGTGAAAGAAGGAACTGATGTTACTTTGGTATCTTTCGGTAAAATGATGAAAGTGGTAGATCAAGTAGCTATTGACCTTGCAAAAGAAAATATAAGTGTAGAAGTGATCGACCTGGTTTCAGTGAGACCAATTGACTACAAAACCATTATAGAGTCTGTAAAAAAGACCAATAGATTGGTAATACTGGAAGAGACATGGCCTTTGGCTTCTATCTCTACGGAAATCAGCCACTATGTACAAAGACATGCATTTGATTACCTAGACGCTCCTATTCATAGGATCAACAACAAAGACGTTCCTGTGCCTTATGCGCCTACTTTACTTCAAGAAGTACTGCCAAATGCAGAACGAGCTAAAGAAGCCATAAAAGCTGTCTTGTATAAGAAATAAAAATTATCCAATACATAAAAAAAAGCCTCAAAAATTAAATTTTGAGGCTTTTTTTTCTTTACCCTGCAAAGAGTATTAATATCTTTTTACATCCCAGAAACAAACGTATCTATTCTTGCCTGCAATTCATCCGAGGGAACAGTTAGTGGCAATCTCACTTGATCTCCACAAACGCCCATTTTTTTCAACATATACTTCACGCCACTTGGACTTCCTTCTGCAAATGCCAAGTTTATTGGTTCGATAAGTTCATAAGCTTGCTGCGCAGCACCTTTGTAGTCTCCTGCCAAAGCCAAATCAACCATCCTCACCGTTTGTGCAGTAATGGCATTTGCCACAACAGACACAAGTCCCACTGCTCCTATTGAAATCATAGGCACTGCAAGCACATCGTCTCCAGAGATCAACAAAAAATCCTCAGGCTTGTTGGCTGCAATTTCTATACACTGTGCCAGGTCCCCAGAAGCATCCTTAAGCCCAAATATATTTGGGTGTTTGGACAATGCGATAGTTGTAGCAGCTTCTACATTAGAGCCTGTACGACTTGGTACATTGTAAATCATTACAGGCTTAGACGACCTGTCTGCTATGAGTTCATAATGCTTCTGAATGCCAGCTTGTGAAGGCCTATTGTAGTATGGTGAAGTAGACAAAAAAGCATCCACTTCTTCTTCAAAAACTTTATACTTCTCGAGAAGTTCCAGTGTATTGTTACCCCCTATCCCAAAAACAACCGGAAGGTTGTGTGTGTTTTTTTTCTTTACAAATTTTAAAACATCCAACTTCTCTTTATCGGACATGGTAGATGGCTCACCTGTTGTACCAGAAACCACCAAATAGTTCACTCCACCTTCAGAAACATGATTCAACAATCTTTCCAGACCATCGTAATCGATGCTGTAATCATCTTTAAATGGTGTAACCAATGCAACACCCGTACCCGTAAATTTACTCTCCATTTCTTAAATTTTTAATGTAGTGATACACTTGATTGATAAATTGTTTATAGTCGTTTTCTCTATGATCAATCATCAATTCGAAGTAATCACTTTTTCCTTCTTCATAACGCCCGACCCTGCATTTCGCCATAGATCGTGCCAATATATTTTGGGTAACATTATTGATATTCAAATCCAAATTCAATAAGTAATCAAAAGGAATGTCGATGAAATTATTGACTTCCGATTTTTTCCATCTCCCCCAAGAATCCACATCTTTGATATTAAAAAAAGGGAATTGATAGTTATCATTCTCTCCCATTTTCATTATGTAAGTAATTGAGTTGGTGCTTTTACCCTCTTGCTCGAGTTTATCCACCATTTCATTTACAAGCGCAAAATTATGCTTATCTGAGTAGGTAAACAAAATTCCTATACTCAAAGAATTTGAAAATCCATTGGTTTCACGAACTGCTTTAGTTGATTTGATGGCAGCCTTCGTTTTGAATGACAAAAAGTATTTATTTAACATCAACTACAAATTTATCATTTTATCAAAATCAGCCTCTGAAATAATTTTAATATTTAGTTTGGCTGCCTTTTCAAGCTTAGCAGGTCCCATTTTATCACCCGCTACGAGGTAATCTAATTTGGCAGAAATGGATGATACCACTTTTCCTCCATGTGATTTAATTAGCTCTTTCAGTTCATCGCGACCGTACTTTTCAAAAACTCCAGATATCACAAATGACATGTCATTTAGTGACTCTCCAGCTAACTCATAATCGCCTTCATTTATTTCAAAATTCAATCCTGCATTTCTGAGCTTTTCTATGAGTGCTCTATTATTTGCATTGTCAAAATAGTCTATAAGGCTTTTGGCTATTCTCTCTCCTATCTCCGGTACTTCCAACAGCTCTTCATAAGTTGCCGACATCAAGGCATCCATATTCTTGAAATAGGCAACCAATTTTTCTGCTACCGTTCTCCCAACAAATCTGATTCCCATCCCGAATAAGACATTTTCGAATGGTGCTTCTTTAGATTTGGCTATCCCTTCTATCAGGTTTTTGCTGGACAATTCTTTGAAGCCTTCCAATTGCGCTACCTGCTCAAATTTCAAATCATACAAGTCGCCAAAATTCTTAACCAGTTCTTCGGTGTATAGCAACTTAATCGTTTGCTCACCCATGGAATCAATATCCATAGCTTTTCTATGAATGAAGTGCAGAATCCTTCCTGTTATCTGGGGTGGGCAATTTTCAAAATTCGGGCAATAATGGGAAGCCTCACTTTCTTCACGCACCAATTCTGACCCGCATTCCGGACAATGGGTGATATAGATTAGCTCCTTTGATTCGGATTTCCGAAAAGTAGTATCCACACCTGTTACTTTTGGAATGATCTCTCCCCCTTTCTCCACAAACACAGTATCTCCTATTCGAATATCCAACCGAACTATCTCATTGGCATTGTGCAATGAAGCCCTCTTAACAGTTGTTCCTGCCAATAGCACTGGCTCTAGCTCTGCTACAGGAGTTATCGCTCCAGTTCTGCCTACTTGATAGGTGATGTCTTTCAATAATGTAGAGGCACTTTCGGTCTTGTATTTATAAGCAATGGCCCAACGAGGACTTTTTGCTGTAAAGCCTAAAATTTCCTGATGATCTAAGCTGTTCACTTTGATCACAATGCCATCAGTGTCCACAGGTAAAGTTTTCCTTTTATCCTCCCAATCCTTGATGTATTCAAGAACTTCTGAAATACCGTTACACAACTTGTAGGTTGGTGAAACATTAAACCCCCAACTTTCAATGGCCTTGATAGAAGCTTCATGGGTCTTAATACTTTTCTCACTTCCAAGAAGGTTGTATAAATAGCAATCAATTTTCCT
>CAXBNB010000185.1:0-7323 GCA_963976505.1 uncultured Reichenbachiellaceae bacterium | reverse complement strand
CGACTCGGCTTTGCATCTATGAACGAAAAAGAAATAGAAGTGAATCTAAATGCATTAATAAAAACAGTGAACGGATATTGATGCCTACAATTTGAAAGGAAGAAACGGACTCACATCTCCACCATACTTATGTACTTCTCTGATGATAGTGGAGCTGATATGCGCCAACTCCGGTGAGGTAATCAAAAACACTGTTTCCAAATTGGCATTGATATATCTGTTGATCTGAGAAATACTATTTTCATATTCAAAATCAGTAGTATTCCTCAACCCTCTGACCAAAAAATTGGCTCCCGTTCTCTTTGCCAAATCTGCAGTCAACTCATTGTAAGTCAATACGGTAATGCGGTCATCACCAGCGAAGCAAGATTGAATCTTCTCCACCATAAAATCTACTTCGAAGTAATGTTTTTTGGCTGTATTGTGACCTATAGCGATTATAACCTCGTCAAAAAGTATGAGGCTCCTTTTTACAATATCCTCATGACCTTTGGTAAATGGGTCGAAAGAACCTGGGAAAAGAGCTATTTTTTTATCCGTCATTCCTAAGGAAGTTAGTCACAAAGAAACACGCTGAACAAATCAAAATTTTGATGGTCTGGAATTTCATCAAATTCATAACTGAAACTCAGGTATGAAGGTTTGCTTCCAAATGAAATATTTCCTATATACTTTTGAAGTAGTTCGAAGTGTTCAGAGTCTTGCTTGATATTTCCCCAAACAATCACTTTCTGATGCCTTTGGCTTAAACCAAACTCCTTAAACACCAACATGATGTATTTCAAGTAATCTTTACTTGTTTTGACAGCAAATTGGTTGTAATAGTGAAGTTTTTGATTTTCTGAGACGAAAACATGCAAAATGCCTCGATCAACGATGCAAAACATTGTTTTTTCATGGGTATGATCATCGTACCTCAAAATACCTTCTATCAAGGCACTTCCCTGGTGGATCACTTGAAGGCTTTTAGATGGGTAGAGAGAACGCATCCATTTCACCAGTCTTTTGTCTGCCGCGAATATATTTACAGCATTTGAACTGATATGCTTATAATAATAGACATCTTCTACTGAATCGTTTATTTCACAATTCAATAGAAGATAGTCTCTCATAGATTCTTCAATAAAATGAGATGAAGGAATTAAAGAGAATTTGTGACTCTTAATAGAAAGTTTCACAGTCTTCCAAAATCCAGCCATCAAAAGATGATGGTTCTCAAACAAAGACCCTAATATTGACAAACGAGTCTTTATCGTTTTCACATCCTCAAAGATATAATCCTCTAAAAGAAGACAAGTATTTGATTCTACATCAGTGATACAAAACTGAAAATCCCGAATACCTACTTGCATAGACAAACTGTATTGATGCAATCTCTCTACATCAAACTTCTCGTCTTTTATTTTCCTTACGAGTTTATAACTCCCTGATTTTGCTGTGGTTTCCAATATCTTTTTATTCCCAGTTTCCGGATGTAGTTATATTTGTTCTTGAACCAAACCTCAATGGCTTCCTAGTTCTAGCTTCGTTGCTTTCTTTTCTAGAAGGATTAGCAGGCACTGTATTCCAAACTTCAACTACATCCACACTAACCCCACTTTTATCAATTTTATCAGCCCACATTCCAAACTTTTTGGTACCATCTACAGGAGAGTATGCCAATGTAGCCAGATCAAATTTAGGATATTTCATTGGTGAAAATATAGAATCCTTAACCAACTTAGTCCCTAATGTATCGATTTCAACATAAACACTATCTGCTCCGTATTCCAAGGTAATGATATGCTCAATTCTTGAAGTGATGTAAAATTGACCAGAATCAACAAAATTCAACAATTTATCCCAATCACTGGTATATTGACCATTTACCGCCTGATATGCCTTCTGGGCATCACGGATCATCATCAACTTGTTAATTACTTTACTTTCAATTTTTTCTATTCTCTCTGCTTCATCGATTGAGTTAAAAATACTCTTGTATAAAAGAACAGCAAGAACTATGGAAACAATTAAAGCTGCAATGGAGATGATTCTGGTTGTGTTCATATTAGATTGTTTTTGTGCAATATTAAATATTTTTAAAGTAAGTTTTGGTTACGAAAACGCTATTTTAGAGATTATTTTCAAAATTAAAAAATCCATTTGGGTTTAATAACTCTTTAATACTGTTACAGTTTTGAAATATTCCATGTAAGAGCTCCTTGTTCATGCCATTGATTTCTTCAAAGTCCATCATTCTAACTGCTTCAATTATCTGTTGAGCCTCTCCTACTTCCGGATCGACACCCACTTTTATCGTCCCTTTCTTTAATTCAACTTTGAAAAAAAGTTCAATTGCATGTAATGGATGTTGTAAGAATTCAAAAGCGAACAAAAAGTCACAAACTTTTACAAATAATCCTGTCTCCTCAAGAAATTCTCTTTTCAAATTCTCGGATAAAGACTGCCCAAATTCTACCCCTCCGCCAGGTGGCATCCATAGTCCTTGCTGATTTCCTAGGTTTTTATGCTTGACTAATAATATAGAATCTCCTTCCACCAAAATACCACAAACCCTGACCCTCACTCTCCCACCGTATTGTTTAAATATTTCTTCTTTACTCATCTCACTCAAAAATATAGAAAAATGATTTTATTGGGTGCTAATAATTTTCTAACATAAAATTTATCGAGCGATCGATTTCGTTACATTCGCAGTAGACTTCAGACATCTATCTATAAAATTGCCACAACCTTCATCCATATTAAAAAATAAATTTCCCTTCGAACCAACGAAAGGACAGCTTGGCATTATTGAGCACCTCGATAAATTTATTGCCACCAAAGAAGAAAAACCTACCCTAATCATAAAAGGCTATGCTGGTACAGGTAAAACAACTCTAATGGGCGCTTTGGTTAAAGTCTTGCCACTCTTCAACCAAAAATTTGTACTACTCGCTCCCACAGGTAGAGCAGCTAAAGTTTTGAGTAGCTACTCCGGACGTGTGGCATTTACTATTCATAAAAAAATTTATAAAAGTGTCGGTGGTGAAGGTGAAGTAGGCTTGAGTTTTAAAAGGCAAAAGAATTATCAAAAGGACACCATTTTCATAGTAGATGAGGCTTCAATGATTCCTGTTCAGAAAGATTTCAATGGCAGAAGTCTTCTAACCGACCTGGTAGATTACATATTTGAAAAAGAGGGGAACAAGCTCATTTTGATTGGAGACACAGCACAACTCCCACCTGTAATGCAAGAAGAGAGCTTTGCACTGGATCATGTATTTTTATCAGACAAATATCAGCTGAAAACCGTCAATTTTGAATTAACAGAAATTACGCGTCAAGCATTGGACAGTGGGATCTTACAAAATGCCACCCAGTTACGTACACAACTCAATCAGAATCCTATAAAAATTAAGTTCAACACTTCTCAATATCCTGATATTTTCAGAATGACTAGTGAAAGGCTTGAGGATGGCTTGCGCTACTGTTATGATAAATATGGCATTGAAAATACCCTTATAATTTGCCGATCCAATAGATCAGCTGTACAATACAATAAATTTATACGTCATCAACTAATGTTTCGCGAAGAAGAATTAGAGGCAGGGGATTTACTAATGATTGCCAAGAACAATTACATGTTTTTACCTGATGACATGCCATCAGGATTTTTGGCCAATGGCGATTTTGTGGAAGTATTGAAGATAAAAAATACTGAAGAAATGTATGGACTTAGGTTTGCTGACCTAGAACTCAAATTATTGGACTACTCTTACAAAGATTCCTTTGAAGCTAAAGTGATTTTAGACACACTGCATTCAAATACGCCTGCTCTCCCTTCAGATTTAAATAAATCATTGTATGCGCAGGTGCTGGAAGACTATGGTGGTCTAACGAAAAAGCAGCAAAAAGAGGAAATGAAAAAAGACCCCTACATCAATGCCCTGCAAATTAAGTACGCTTATGCGCTCACCTGCCACAAATCTCAAGGTGGCCAATGGAACGCCATATTTGTGGATCAAGGGTATCTCACACTCGAAAAAATAGACAAAGAATTTTTAAGATGGGTTTATACTGCTGTGACTAGAGCAAGGAATGAATTATTTTTATTGAATTTTCATAGCAGTTTTTTTTAATTTGCCGTTATATAAACCTAATGTCCCTATAGGCATGTATTTTGCACAGGATTTAAAAAAAAGTATTAATATTTGAAAATTATGAAAAAAGTATCCGTTTTATTTATTGCCATACTCGCAACATTAACCTCTTTTGCTCAGGAAGCTGAAAAGAAAGTAGAGCCTCAGCCGGGACCTTATATTACATTTGAGGAAAAATCTCATGATTTTGGAGATATCGAACAAGGTGATATTGTAGAGTATGTTTTCAACTTTGAAAACACAGGTGATGCACCACTAATCCTATCCAACGTACAAACGACTTGTGGTTGTACTACTTCTTTCTGGCCAAGAGAACCAATAGCTCCAGGAGCAAAGTCAAAAATCGAAGCAAAATTTAACAGCAGAGGAAAAAGTGGAAGACAAAATAAAGTCATCACTATCACATCCAATGCCGTGAATAACCCTGATAGAGTAAGTATCATATCCAATGTACTGCCAAAAAAACCAACAGTAACAAAGGAGACTGAAGGTTGAAAATTATCTACTCATTTTAAAACTGAAGCGTGTTGCCGGTCTAGGCTATTATTTCTTTAGAATAGACTGCAACAACATGCTAAGTGAAATAGTAAATACACACCCTATTACATTGAACCATAGATATCCAATATCTGTGAATATAAAAAGCAGAAAAATCGTAATCTGAGAAACTATTGCTGCTATAAATACTGCATTGCCTTTTACATACTTCACAAAGAAAGCGACCAGAAAAATCCCAAGGATATTACCATAAAAGATGGAACCCAGAATATTCACCATCTCTATGAGATTTTCTGACAAATGGGCCATAAATGCAAATGAAATGGCCAAGCATCCCCACAGAACTGTCAACCATTTGGAAGCAGACAGATAATTTTTGTCGGACCCTTTGGTGTTGATTATATTCTTATAAAAATCAACAACAGTGGTAGAAGCTAAGGCATTTATTTCTGATGAGGTAGATGACATGGCAGCAGAAAATATCACTGCAATCAATAGCCCAATCAACCCGTGTGGTAGATAGTTTAATATAAACGTGAGAAATACATAATCTGAATCTTTGGTTTTGATGGTGCCATCTACAGAAGAAATCAATGTTTTCATTTCATCTCTTTTAGAATCAACAGCTGCAGCATTCTGCATCAATTCTGCACCTATTCGCTCTACACTTCCATCATTACTTTTCAATGCATCTCTGTAATCCAAAGCGGACTGCTTTCTCTTTTCTATTAAGTCGTCATGATCGGATTTTATTTGATTGACCTCAGTGGTCTTTCCCGCATCTTTCACCGTCTCTAATGTAGCATTATTGAAATGCACAGGGGGCTGATAAAAAACATAGAACACATAAATAAGTACACCTGTAAGTAAAATAAAAAACTGCATAGGTATTTTCAATACAGCATTGAACATAAGTCCCATTTTACTTTCCGTTGTATTTTTACCTCCCAAGTAGCGCTGAACTTGAGACTGGTCTGTACCAAAATATGAAAGTGCCAAAAACAACCCTCCCAATATGCCAGACCAAACGGTATAGCGGGTCTCAAAATTCAAACTAAAATCGACAGCATTGAGTTTGTTCAATCTCCCAGCAATCTCCAATGCTCCTGTGAACGATACGAAAGGGGATAAATAATCAAGAATGTAAAAGAATGCCAACACCATTCCTATCAGAATCACAGCCATTTGATATTTTTGTGTCAAACTAACTGCCTTAGTGCCTCCTGATACAGTATAAATAATCACCAATATTCCTACAAGCAATATTGTCCAAGACAAATCCCAAACTAAAATAGTAGATAATATGATAGCTGGGGCATAAATGGTAATTCCGGCTGCTAATCCTCTTTGAACCATAAACAAAAAAGCCCCTAACAACCTGGTTTTTTGATCAAACCTTTTTTCCAAAAATTCATAGGCTGTATATACATTGAGTTTGTAATAAAGTGGAATAAAAACGAAAGCTACGATGATGAGCGCGATAGGTAATCCAAAATAGTTCTGGACAAACCCCATTCCACTTTCATAACCTTGACCGGGTGTACTGATGAAAGTAATGGCACTGGCTTGAGTTGCCATTACCGACAATCCAATTGTACCCCATTTCATGCTTTTATCTCCCAGTAGATAACCTTCTATATTCTTGTTGCCTCTCGTCTTCCAGACTCCATACCCAACAATAAAACCCAGTGTACCAAACAGTACTAAGAAATCAAGTAAATGCATTTATCGAAATTGATATTGTAAATAATTTAATTTGAAATTTTTGGTATGATTATTTAAAAGAGATGCTAAACCAATAAAGGAGTAATATCATACCGACAAGATTAAAAAAGACGAAAAGGTACATGCTTTTCCAAGTTCGGAAAAATGGCGGTTTATCTTCTGCTTCCATATAGATATTAGTATTTAAACAATTTCATTTCTTTAATTTTTAACACAATCAGTTGTGTTTACCCCTCTCAGATCGTTCAATCAATCTCCAGTCTTTACATTTTTACTTTCGGTCAGGTTTTCTTTATTACCCAATGAAATCATATTGGTAAACAACCTGTAAGCTCCAGATACACCGGCTGGCAACTCTCTAAACCATGAATAGCCAGAATAGATGTAATGTCCCTTCCCATATTGAGCAACTAACAAACCTCCATTTCTTGCTTCTTCATTGGGATCGTTAGAAGAAAGAAGTGCTTCATATTTTTCATCCCATTCATTAGGAAAATAAAGCCCACGCTCTTGCACCCAACCATCAAAGTCCTTGTTTGTAATCTTGTTTGGTGTATTCATGAGAGGATGCTTGTCATTCAAAATTCTAACTTCAGCTTCTTCTACAGTCACTCTATCTCTGGATAGCTGGAACGGATATGGTCCCAATTCTTTCGTATTCAATCTATGGCTGGTATTGTATTGTACTATCATTGTCCCTCCATTTTCAACATATTCCATCAATTTATTTTGATGAAATTTCATCCTATCACGCGTGTTGTACGCCCTAATCCCAACTATTACAGCATCTAAATCCTTTAAATTTTGGGCTGTAACATCCTCATCGCTCATCTCCCAAACGTTGTATCCTATCTGCCGCAAACTAGCTGGGATTTCATCACCAGCTCCCATAATATAGCCAACATTTTGCCCCCCTCTTTTCAAGTCAATCTTTACTACTTTAGCAGACGACTTTGGA
>CAXBNB010000184.1:0-7325 GCA_963976505.1 uncultured Reichenbachiellaceae bacterium | reverse complement strand
CTTTATCTTTTGAATCTCTTCTAATTCAGTAATTATTACATTCTCTTCTGCATTAAACAGAGAAGCAACTATTGTAGAATTTCCCGATTTATAAATTCTACAATATACATATTGGAATTGATGAGAAATAGCAAGTCCATTTTCGATGATGTATTTACTAAGTTTAATACGGTTTTCATATTTAATATAGAATGGTGACGTACGGGTATACTCCAATTTTTTGAGTAGTTTGCCTATGCTGTCAATCAACCTCACTGTTTATAACTAGTAAAAGAGTGTTCCATTACCATAATTCCATTGGCCTTTGGTAATTTACCGCTACCAAAGTAGTCGGAATTAACAATATCAAAAGACTTCAAATTATTGAAGTAATGATCTTCATCGTCCACCTTGAGCCATAAATCTAAGTTGTAGCACCCTTGAAGTATTGACCATCTGTCAATTTTACATTCAATTACTCCACTTTCAAAACAGTTGAAACTTGATATGCCTTTTAACTTTGAATTGAACGTTGTAATAAGCTCATCCCTCTCATTTTTGACATGTATTGCAACTTGAAGATTTCTAGCATGTTTGTTGTGATAAATTAGCTTAATTGATACTTCATCACCCAATCTTATTACATTTTTTGGCCCATTAATACTCGACGCAATTAACTGTTCTATAATTACAGATTTAAGATTAATCGAATTACTTTTTAGCTGATTGGTGTTACGATTTAAATATTTTGTAATTACACTGTGAACTTCACCCTTTAAATCGATTTTGCCATTATTAAGTAAATTTTCAACTGCCGGCATATTATGACTGACAAATATTACGGTCCTTCCTTCCCCTTTGCTTACGTCCTGCATTTTGCCAATCGCTTTCTTTTGGAATTCCGCATCGCCTACGGCTAGTACTTCATCTACTACAAGAATCTCCGGCTCTAGAAATGCCGCAATGGCAAAGCCCAGCCTTACCGTCATACCAGAAGAATACCTTTTGGTGGGTGTATCAAGGTATTTTTCTATGCCTGCAAAATCTACTATTTCATCGAGCTTCCTGTCTATCTCCCATCGGCGCATGCCCATGATGGTACCGTTCATGTAGATGTTTTCCCGCCCTGTCATTTCTGGGTGAAAGCCTGTGCCTACTTCCAGCAAAGATGCCAAGCGGCCTTTTACTTTGATGCTGCCTGTAGTGGGTGAAGTTACCCTGGATAGGAGTTTAAGTAGGGTAGATTTACCCGCACCATTCTTTCCTATTATGCCTAATATGTCTCCCTGTTTTACTTCGAGGTTGATGTCCCTCAGTGCCCATACATGCTCGCCCTTTTCTGCCTTCGAAGTACGGTCATTAACCTGTCCTACTTTGGCAAACGGATCTTCTTTTCCTCGTATTTTTGTTGTCCACCAGCGGTTGAGGTCATGGGAGATGGTCCCGGTTCCTATTTCTCCTATTCTATAGAGTTTGGAGAGGTTTTCTATCTTAATTACTGTTTTAGACATTTATTATTTTATCTGATCAAATCAGACATTTCAAGTCTTCGAGACTTGGAATGTCTAAATGATAATAATTTACTGTGTATCGGTCATCTCATTACTTCCCAATATCCCGTCTTATCACTTCCAATACGCATCACCTTTCCCTGCTCGCGCAATCTTTTCAGGTCACGTTTGATGGTCTCTACACTTACATTCGACACACCTGCCAACTGCTCCCTTGTAATATATTTGTTCTGTTCCAATGTTTGTAAAATCCTATTCATCCTATCATTTACAGGGTCATTTACAGGGTCATTTACAGGGTCACTTACAGGGTCATCCATGACGATTACCTTGCTTTCTGTTTTTTGTTGCTGATACGATACTTCTACAAAATACCCACCGCTGTTCTCCATGAAATCAAACTTCATGGTTGGATATTGGCTGATTTTCTCCCTTACCCTGCGGTATCCACTGCCATATTTTTCTATCTCTTTTGTTAGATAAAATGCTTCTGCAATCAGTTTGTTACGTGTTTGGGCTTGATAGTTGTCAGTTTTTAAATCTTCTATGGTAAGCCCGCCAAATAGCTTTCCTGGATTGAATATACTTATTGATTGATCGAATACCTTAATCTGTATATCCGTCGGGCTGGTATAATCCCTATGAACGATAGCATTTACTACCAATTCACGCAAGGCTGTTAAAGGATATTCGAAAATCTCATTTCTGCGGGTGCTTTCCCCAGTAATCTCAAAAGCAACTTTTATTTGAGAAACGATAAATTGCATGGTTTCTTCCAGCACTTCAAAAAGCCCTCCACTGATCATTTTGTCAGCAATAATCAGCGTTGGTGTTTTAAAACGCCCTACATGCACATTATAGAGCAAATCTTCTTTTGAGAAAAGAAGCATGGCAGCATTTGTGGGCCTGTTTTCCTTAATTAATCTAAGTTTCGTAAGGCAATCCGTAAGAGACCCTTCCAGAGAGAACCTTTTATTTTCATTGACTTTTTGTACAAAAGCTTCCACCTTTTTCATATCGACATCATCCAGTTGCCCTTCTTTCCAGAGGTAACTGTCCCACGATGTTTGTAAAGAAGTAGTGTACAAGTCATTTATCTCTGTAAGTGACAATAAGTGATTGGAATTTTGTCTCCGGCAATAGTATCTTCCATTAAATGAAATAGGCTTAATGGGGAAATCCTGAATTTCCATTACCACCACCCTTTTACCCTCCAATTGAAGTACTTCAACATCAGGAATTACAGATGGTTCGGTATGTTGTTTAATTTCGTTGATCCACTTTTGCACACTTTCCTCGCCAATTGTAACTCCAAGAATTTCTTTCTTATCAGAGACACCAATGACTATTTTGCCACCCTTGGTATTGGCAAACGCAACAAGAGTTTCTATGACCGACTTATTGAAAGAGGATTTGAATTCTAGGAATTCGCTCTCTCCTTTGGTCAAAATATGTAATAATTGTTGGCTGGTCACCTAATCATTGGTCTGGTTCATTGTAAAAAGAGCAGACATTCCAAGTCTCGAAGACTTGGAATGTCTAACCGTTCAAGCTAAACTGTATCAATAAAGGTTTTCTCGGTCCTATTGAATATCACTACTCCTGCAATCATCAAGACGACCAAAACACCGAGTGAATAAGCCAAACTCAACCAGCTGAAACTTCCACTGCCCAATAGGGAGTACCTAAACCCTTCTACTATGGGTGTAATGGGATTGGCTTTCAGAAACATTTGATAATTCTCTGGTACACTGCTCATAGGATAAATGACTGGAGTTGCATACATCAGAAGTTGCACTCCAAATACTATGAGAAAACTAAGGTCTTTGTATTTCGCTGTAAGGATGGTGAATATGATCCCAAAACCAAGGCCATATCCTGCCATCATCAAAATGTACAGCGGAAGCAATAGGATGTTGATATTGGGCTGAATGCTCTCGTCTCCAACGAATATAAAGTAGAAATAAAAGACAAGAAACAACCCAAATTGAATACCGAATTTGATGAGTGCAGAGGTAACTTTGGAAAGCGGCATGATCAACCGTGGAAAATATACTTTCCCAAAAAGTCCTGCATTGTCTTTAAATGTGACAGAAGTTTGGTTGAATGATTCCGCAAAATAATTCCAGATCACCACACCGGATAAATAGAATAAAACTTTAGGCAATCCATCGGTGGAGATGCCAGCAATATTCCCAAACACCACTATATAAACAATGGTGGTCATAATTGGTTGGAGCACATACCATATCGGCCCGAGGATAGTTTGTTTGTAAACGGTAACGATATCCCGTTTTACAAACATGCGCAGCAAGTCCCGGTAACTCCAGATGTCGCGCCAAGGTATCTCCAACAAGGACGACTTTGGTTTGATGACCAAATCCCAGTTGTCGTTATCTATATTTTCTTCGTTCATTTAATATCTGATCAAACCTTATAGGTTTTAAAAACCTATAAGGTTTCACTTATCCATTGTACTTAAAGCTCACTTTGCAATCCAACTGCTCGATGTAAACAGTCAACAGTTGTTTGTTGGCTTTGTCGATGATGCCAGACATACCTTTGAATGCCCCTTCTTTGATTTCTATAAAGTCACCCCGCTGCATGCCACTGCCCTCCACTACTACTTCCTCGCCATTTTCAGCTATTTGTCTGAAGGCTTCCATTTCACTGTCCCTCACCACCGCTGGTTTACCAACCCAAAACACATAGTTCATCACCCCTTGGTCATGGAGCGGCAACTGCCTGTTTTTTTCATCTATGTGTATGAATACATAGGAAGAAAACATGGGCACTTCCACTTTCTTTTTCCTATCACTCCACTGCCGCAGTGTTTTGATCAAAGGGCAATAGACTTCAAATCCGCTCTTTGTTAGCCTCTCGGCTACTTTTTTCTCATTTCGAGGCTTGGTGTATAGCACCAGCCATTTTTTATTGTCCCCTACCATTAGCTTTCCCAAATCAATAACAATTCCTTCTTCTCCGTTTCATTGTGGTTTTTATACTCATCGATGGTATAAATAAGGAAACGTATTTTTCTTTTAATCAACTTTTCCACCTTGGCTATCAACCGCAACAAATAAGTCTGGTCAATATCCCCTACCAACACCAAATCAATAATACCAGAATCTTTTCCTTTTGCAATGTCTCCAGTGAGGTAAACGGTCTTTAGGTTACCTAGCTTCCTAGCGATCTGATCTATCACCACATCAAGCCCAAAGTACTTTTGTACGATGCTTTTGATTTCTGAAAATAACGGATGTGCCTGATTTACTTTGAAAAGCTTTCTGTTCCCTACTACTTCAGTATCGAGCATATTGGCTTCTGTGAGCCTGTTGAGTTCGAGTCTGATCGCATTGGATGACTCTTCAAACTCTGACTCTAGCCCCCTCAAATACGCAGAATTACCAGGATTCAGAAAGAACTTCAATAGCAGTTTAATCCTCGTTTTAGAGGTAATCAGTGTCCCGATCATCTCTTAACAATTAATATATATGTGTGTACTTTATTCACAGCTTCGCCACCTCAATCACATATTCAGGTATAGATTGAGTAGAAATATTACTCAATTATAATAAGATTTATTTTATTTCCGAAACAATAGCAACCTGAAATTTCATAAAACTTATTCAAGATGCAGTGATGTGATTTTAATGGCATATTACAAGTAACAATTGCACTGGGCTTAAGTTTTCACCAATAAAAATAGTATTTGTCGCCAATGTTTGTGTCCTCACAAACATTCTTATTAATGCCTCCCATTTGTAGAGACCTGCCTTCAGGACAAACAGGCACAAAACGAAGGCAAGTTCCCCATTTAACCACTTAGGTTTAAACCAGATCATTCGGTAGTAAGAGTAAATATATCTCCTAAATGAGATACCTTGGTTAATGAGGTAAACGGGGCATGTGTTATCATGAGTTTGACCTAAATCCGTACCTCACTTTTAAGTTTTCGAGTAGAAGTATAGTATTAGAATTAATTTATAGTTTATCTTCGAAAATCAGAATTGTTAAAATTCAACTAGGTATTTTCAACATCGTCATTAACAATCAATACCAAGGGCTATTCAATTGAATTGGCCACATTATTATTAGCTATAGGATCTCGAACTTTCTTTAATGAAAATATCGGTTATAACAGTATGTAAAAACAGTGCAAAAACCATTGGTCAAACCATAGAAAGTGTGCAAGCTCAATCTTATGAGCATATCGAGCATATATTCTGTGATGGAGGCTCCAATGACAACACAGTTGACATTATCCAAAGCATAGGTGGCCCAAGTGTCACCCTGCTACAGGAAAATGACCATGGCATCTATGATGCCATCAACCGAGGCATTCAACGTGCCACCGGCGAGGTAATCGCTATATTAAATTCAGATGATTTTTACAGCCACAATAAGGTACTGGAAAATGTAGCCAAAGCATTTGATACCGGAGTAGATGCCGTCTATGGTGATTTGATTTATGTCAATCCAATAGACACCAACAAAGTGGTCAGGTACTGGAAAACAGGAAATTATAGCTCACATAAATTCCATTGGGGATGGACAGTCCCCCACCCTGTTTTGTTTATCAGAAAGTCCATTTATGATCAACATGGACTCTATGACAATTCCTTTAAAATAGCAGGTGACTATGATTTGATATTGAGGTTGCTGTACAAAGCAAAGATCTCAACCCATTACCTACCTGAGGTGATGGTAAACATGAGAACTGGTGGAGTAAGTAATGGAAGTTTCGCTAAAAAAGTAAAAGTTCACCAAGAAGATACACGTGCCTGGAAAACCAATAACATCAAACCAAACCCTCTTACTCTGTGGCTCAAGCCGCTAAGGAAACTGGGGCAGTACTTCTTTCACAAAAGGAAGTAGGAGTAAAAATGTCACTTTCGTAAAACCTCTATTTCCATCAAACTAACCTTTCACACAAAGCAATCACATTTAAAGGTTTCACTAGATCCACAATATTCAGTGGTCTGTTAAGATTGATTGTACTTCAAAGAGATACCGAAACTGGTACGGTAAAGAGGGATTTTCATTAAATGTGAATGCCTTGCCATTTCCCATTAACAGACTAACAACCTGAGTTAGATTAATATCACCACAAAAAAACTCGAAACCATCACTCTGAGGAGCTTTTATTGGAGAGTGCGATGGGAAGCGACGTGAGAGTCCCCATGAAAAAGAGATTCTCACGCCTGTCTGCCCTTTTAGGCAGGGCTTTCAGCACAAAGCCCAAACCAAAAGCCTCAGAATAGCCTGTCCCATACGAATGTCGGGGACGAGTTTTAGGATGATTTTAGAATCGATCTCAGGTTAACAACTAAAGTATTTCAATATAGGATTGCTAAGAATTAGGAGCAAGTGGGCATTTTTATTAGAATTGCGGTTTGGAATTATAAATTGCCAATAAAACACAACATTTTGCTGAAAATCACCAGTTTATTTGACCACCTTCAGAGAAGGTCATTGTTGTGATTTACAAATCATAAATCCAATCAGATAGAATTAAAACTATAGCAAAACAGTAAATTATATGTCTAGTACATTAACGAAAAAAAGTGTTGATCTGCAAGCAGCTGATAATATCAGAATCCTGTCTGCAGCCATGGTAGAAAAAGCCAATTCAGGCCACCCAGGAGGACCAATGGGTGGTGCAGATTTTATTCATATACTCTATTCAGACTATCTGAATTATGATCCAAAAGATATGAGTTGGCCTCACCGTGATCGCTTTTTTCTTGATCCTGGTCACATGTCTCCGATGCTCTACTCAGCTTTGGCTTTGCAGAACCACTACAGCATGGAGGATCTTGCGAACTTCAGACA
>CAXBNB010000183.1:0-7360 GCA_963976505.1 uncultured Reichenbachiellaceae bacterium | reverse complement strand
TTTACTGAAAGCAGCTGATATACTGGATTGATAACCAGTTGTTGAACTATCGAATTCCTTTTGAGCTTTGGCCATTCTCAATTTTTCCTCAATTTCTTCTTTTATAGGATCATAATGCCTGGGTTCAAAATTGAACCTGTTGTGCTTTGGGGTCTTTATGATGGAAGGAATTTTCATTTCTGTGCATTAAAATTAGTTCGATTATTCAAATTCTCGAATCGGAAAAGTAAATTTCTTTTATCGGGGCACTAATATTGTAATAAACTTTGCTTCACAAGAAGATATTAGGCTATATTAGAATTTAATCAAATTCTATAGTTAAGTCGAATTTAGTTACCAAATGCAAATTTATTCAACATATCAATTATTACGCCCCAAAGCGCAAAGAGTTATTGGACTGTTTGTATTTTTTCTCTATGCCATTTCCGGATATTCTGCTCCATTTAAGGCAAAATTGTCTTATGAAGACAGTGTTTATATTTCCTTAAATAAAAAGGAAAGAATATCTAAACTATTGGTGTTGCCGATTAGTGATTTTTATAAAAGCAAAGACCTTGAAAGAGCCCATAGCATTATTAGTAAGCAACATGTCGGTGGAGTTATCATCAACAATGGCAACAAAGAAGAGGTGAAAAGTTGGATCCAAAAACTTAAAACAAACGCATTTCCACAGCGACCTTTTGTGGCATTGAATCTTCCAGACTTGTTGACCTTTCCTTTGGATGGAGGAATTGATTTGCCAACAAAAGCCAAAACAGAATTGCTGTCGGATGACGATGTGATGATGGATTTGGGGTATTTAATAGGCGATCAAATTAGAGAGGTTGGTTTTGATATGGTTATTCTTGATCCGATACAGACCAAGGCAGATTGGTGGATTTCGAAGTATTTGATGGGGTTAAAATCTGCAGGTATAACCATTGTGGCTGGTAGTACTGATGACCTGAGTTTGGATTCTAAACTCCAAGTAGGCCAAGTAGAGTACGCCGGTGTTTTCGTTAGTAAGCTTGATACTACAGTATTTGGAAGTGAGCCTTTTTCTTTGGAAAAAAGAAAAGAAAAAGGTTACTCGGGATTGGTTTTGGGCGCTCCCATTTATGAAAGAAACACTTCTGGATTATTGTGTTTGCAAACATTAGAACAAGGTGCAGATATGGTGGTCTTGCCTGAAAACATTGAATTGACCCTGGATGTTCTTCATTCACTTTATTCTTCCAAGCCGCCTAAAAATAAAATACTTAAGGAGAAAGGAAAGCAAGTAATTGGGTTTAAGAGAAAACTGAATATACTCAATAGAGTGGAACGAGTCTATCGAGATATTGATTTAGAAAGTTTGAACGAGAAAGCGCAGTTTGGCTCAGTAGTACTGTTGAAAAATGAAAGTGGTATTTTCCCGATTAGGCATTTGGATAAATATCATTTCGCTTCTATTTCTGGGAATACAACGGGAGACAATGTATTTCGCAAGTACATGGATCATTACACTAGTGTAGCCCATTATGATTTTGGGTTTGTAGAAGGCAATCCCCAAAAGTCAATTCAGACACTCAATCATTTTGATGTTGTTTTGGCTAATATCACATCGCTAAATCTAGAGCAGTCCGATGGTACTTTGGATTACCTCAAAAAGATAAATGAAAAGTCGCATGTGGTTGTGATATTCAGTGGAGATAAGAAATATTTAGAAAAATTACTTGACTTTGAGACAATACTTTGGACTCCCAAGAATGAAGACCACTACCTGCATTTGATTCCGCAAAACATATTTGGTGCAAGGGAAATTTCAGGAAGGTTACACTTACTTTCCGAGGAAGATTCTGTGATGATCATGGGTGAAAGCATCCCTGAAATAGGGAGGTTCAAATATGGAAATATTGCTGACTTACAAATCAATACAGACGAGTTGTTTAAAATAGATATCCTCGTTAAGGATGCCATTGAAATGGGTGCTTTTCCAGGTTGTCAGGTTTTTATGGCTAAAAATGGAACGGTGGTTTATAATAAATCTTTCGGTCATCAGACGTATGACAGTACCGACCGTGTGGACAATGAAACGATATATGACATTGCCTCCATTACAAAAGTCGCTGCAACCGTCCCGTCAATTATGTTTTTGGCCGACAAGGGTAAAATCTCATTGGAAGACAGTTTGGGTTGCTATATGGAGGAGTTCGCAATTTCAGACAAATCTGGATTGAAGTTGACTGATTTATTAACCCATCAGTCGGGACTGAAATCGTATTTGCCCTTTTGGAGGCATGCCGAGTTTGACCCAGAAGGAGATGATTTTAGATTTAAGTTGCCAAGTAGGCGAAGGTATAAGTACAAGACGCTTGCTATCAACTGGACAGATTCTATACAGAGTTGGATTGTTGCTTCAGGATTCAATTCATTAAAAAAGGATAGTGGAGGGTATGAGTACCTTTATAGCGATCTGGGGTTTATGGTATTGAAGGATTTGGCGGAAAACCAATTGAATCAACCCCTTGATGAGTTTTTAAGTCAGAATTTATTCGATCCTATGGGGATGTCATCCACGGGGTTTGTTCCCCTTTGTAGATTTCCCATAGACAGAATTTCACCGACCGAAAAAGACGACTACCTCAGAAATGGTTTGGTTTGGGGAGATGTGCACGATAGAAATGCTGCACTTTTGGGAGGTGTCTCAGGGCATGCTGGATTATTTAGTAACGCCAGTGACATGGGAAAATACATGCAAATGCTTTTGCAGAAAGGGTACTATGGCGGGAGTAGTTATTTTTCTGAAAACACAGTTGAGAAATTTATAGAAAAGAGAGAAGATTCAAATAGACGCGCTTTGGGTTGGGATAAACCTGATACTACAGTTGAAAACTCCTCTAAATATGCCTCAGAAAGGGCTTTTGGTCATTCAGGATTTACAGGCACTATCGTATGGGCAGACCCGGAATACGATTTAGTCTATGTGTTTTTGTCCAATAGAGTATATCCTGATGCGCAAAATAATAAACTCATTCAGAATAATATACGTACTAGAATTCATGATATCATGTATGAGTCCTTTTTGGTTCAGAATGATTCTGAAGGAGATTAAATAAAACCAATTTAATGAAGATAGGAATAGTATGTTATCCCACTTATGGTGGATCAGGGGTTGTGGCAACAGAACTTGGAAAGGCGTTGGCAGAAAAAGGACACAAGGTGCATTTCATCACTTATTCACAACCTACACGTCTGGATTTTTTCAACGAAAATCTCTTTTATCATGAAGTGGATATCAAACCATATCCATTATTTCAATACCCACCTTATGAGATCGCACTGGCCAGTAAAATGGTAGATGTAGTAAAGAACGAAAATATTGATTTGCTTCATGTGCACTATGCTGTCCCGCACGCATCTGCAGCATATATGGCTAGAGAGATATTGAAATCATCGGGCATTGACGTTCCTTTCATTACTACACTCCATGGTACAGACATTACTATAGTAGGAAAAGATGCTTCATTAGAGCCTGTAGTTACCTTTTCTATCAACCAATCAGATGGCATTACTGCAGTTTCAGAAGACCTGAAAAAAGATACCTATGACCATTTCAATGTAACCAAAGAGATACGGGTAATTCCCAATTTCATTGATTTAGATAGGTTTAAAAAACAAAAGAAAGATCATTTCAAGAAGGCAATTTGCCCCAATGATGAAAAGTTAATTGTTCATACATCCAACTTTAGAAAAGTAAAGCGGGTAGATGACGTGGTGCATGTATTTAATAAGATAAGGGAAACTGTGCCTTCTAAGTTGCTGCTTGTGGGGGACGGTCCTGAAAGGGCTAGAATAGAAGATTTGTGTCGAGATTCTTGCAATCTGAATGATGTTCGGTTTTTAGGAAAGTTAGAAGCAGTAGAGGAAGTGTTGTCAGTATCCGATTTGTTTATAATGCCCTCAGAAAAGGAAAGTTTTGGACTAGCAGCCTTGGAAGCCATGGCTTGTGAAGTGCCAGTGATCAGTACAAATGTCGGTGGTTTACCGGAATTGAATTTGGACGGTATAACTGGCTACCTGTGTGATGTAGGAGATGTTAAATGTATGGCAGAAAAGGCCATTCATATTTTAGACAAAGACAATTTGCCGAAATTTAAAGAAGCAGCGCTGGCTAGGGCAAAAACTTTTGACGTACAAAGTATTTTGCCAATGTATGAAGATTTTTACAATGAAACGGTAGAAAAATTTAAAATCTCATTAGAGGGAAAACAACGTGTAAAGCAATAGGAAATTCCTAGAAAACCAAACTTGACTCATGATAGTGATTATTTTAGTAGCCTTTTTTCTGATTTTATTTCTTTGATCGGTTGTCACAAATTAAATTTGTCTCCTATAATTGTATTGTCCGGAAGATTTTCTGGATTAATTTGATTGAGTATGCCAGATCATAAGAGTATAAAACCTGAAATGAAAGGAACGACAGTGATGTCAAGAAGTCCTTTTATTGAGAAGATAACCCGAACCCATATATCAATCCCTTTGGTAGTGTTTTCTATATTTTCTATTGGCCTCATCTATTATGGGTACACTAAAATTGAGCTAAATGCTATTTTAATGACTACTCTGTTTATCACAGGATTCTTGCTATTTACTTTGGCGGAGTATATTATGCATCGTTTTCTTTTTCACATGAGTGAAGATACTGAGGCCAAAAAGAAATTTGTTTACACCGTTCACGGTGTTCACCACCATTACCCCAAAGATAAAGACAGGCTGGCAATGCCTATACCGGCAAGTGTGACATTGGCTTTTTTATTCTATTTGTTTTTTGAAGTTATTATGGGGGATCAGGTCTATGGATTCCTTCCTGGATTCTATATGGGGTATGCTTCATACCTATGGGTACATTATATGGTTCATGCCTTCCAACCACCAAAAAACTTCTTTAAAATTTTGTGGGTACACCACGGCATTCATCACTACAAACAACCAGAAAGAGCATTTGGCGTTTCATCGCCCTTGTGGGATGTAGTTTTTAGAACCATGCCGACCAAATGATGGGTTAGAAGTACGGCTTACTCCCACTTTTTGTGGTCCGTTTTCTTTTTTGCTTCTCCCTTTTTTGGTTCCAATGCTTTTAACAAGCCGTACCTAATATATGTGACTATATCAACGATAAGTGTTGCCAATATTGGTTTCCTGCCGGCCATTTCTTTTGAAAGTAGGTAAAAACAGATTGTTTACTTAAAATAAACGAAATAATCGCTAAATTAAAAATCCGAACCTCAGGTTTGCCGTTAAGGAATCCAGATGTGTTTTTTGACTAAGCTTTTCTCCAATAAATAAATGATAGGATACCGGATTACGGATTTTGTGCCTGATAAGAATAAAGACCATTCTGCTTTTGATAACCTGTGGAATATTCTCCAACAGCTTTTGTTGATTACCTCAGGAGATGTCAGTGAGGCACTCAGTTGGCTTACCAATGTGGGCAAACAGTATAATATTACCAATGCCGACTATGGAATGAGTGATTTTATAGAAGACCTGAAGCAAAAGGGGTTTCTAATTGAAGACAATCAATCTGGAGAATTGAAAATAAGTGCCAAATCCGAACAGGAAATTCGAAAAAGTGCACTTGAAGAGATCTTCGGTAAACTTAAAAAATCAGGTAAGGGTGAGCATAAGACATTTCATTCTGGTCTTGGAGATGAACGAAATTCGGATGTAAGAGAGTATAGATTCGGAGATTCCCCGGATCAGATATCCATGACGGATTCAATTCGCAATGCCCAGATTAATCATGGCTTTGCTGATTTCACCCTTACAGAAAATGACCTTGAAGTAGAGGAGAGAGAGTTTAAAACTCAGACTTCAACGGTATTGATGATTGATATCAGTCATTCTATGATATTGTATGGTGAAGACAGGATTACTCCCGCAAAAAAAGTGGCCATGGCTTTGTCGGAGTTGATTCTGAGGAAATACAAAAAAGACACTCTCGATATTATAGTTTTTGGCAATGATGCCTGGCAAATAGAAATCAAAGATTTGCCTTATTTGAAAGTTGGGCCTTACCACACCAATACGATTGCAGGATTGGAATTGGCAATGGACTTATTAAGAAAAAGAAAAAACAGCAACAAGCAGATATTTATGATCACAGATGGGAAACCTACCTGTATGAAGAAAGGCATCAAATACTACAAGAATAGTTTTGGTCTCGACCCACAGATATTGAATAAAACCTACAACTTGGGAGCTGCTTGCCGTAGGCTCAATATTCCGGTCACTACATTTATGATTGCCTCCGATCCTTATTTGAAAGAATTTGTGAAAGAATTTACCAAAATCAACAATGGCAATGCCTACTATAGCAACCTAAAGGGGCTAGGGAATTTGGTGTTTGAGGATTTTAAAAATAATAGAAAGAAAAATTTGTAACGTATGTCATATAAAAAATTCTCATCAGAAGAGGTGAAGCATATCAATACTTTAGGTGAGTTAAAAAAAGCAGGTTTTAAGTCTCAAACCATAAAACAAGAGTTGCGGAGAAACCTTATTTCAAAGATTCAAAGCAAGGAAAATGTATTCGAAGGTATATGGGGGTATGAAGACACAGTAATTCCTGATATAGAGAGAGCGATTTTATCTGGACACAATATCAACCTGCTGGGATTAAGAGGCCAAGCTAAAACTAGGATAGCACGACAGATGGTATTGCTACTCGACGAATACATGCCGGTGATAAATGGTTCAGAATTAAATGATGACCCCTTAAACCCGATTTCTAGATTTGGGTTGGATACAGTGAGTGAATATGGTGATCAACTGGAAGTGGAATGGGTGCATAGAAGTGAACGATATACAGAAAAACTGGCAACCCCTGATGTGTCGATAGCCGATTTGATTGGTGATGTTGATCCCATCAAGGCAGCTGCGCTTAAACTCCCATATTCTGATGAAAGGGTCATCCATTACGGGCTAGTTCCGAGAGCCCACAGAGGCATTTTTGTAATCAATGAACTGCCTGATCTTCAACCAAGAATCCAGGTGGCGTTGTTTAATATTCTACAAGAAGGAGACATTCAAATAAGAGGATTTAAGTTGAGACTGCCTCTAGAAATACAATTTGTTTTCACAGCAAACCCAGAAGATTATACCAACAGGGGTAGTATTGTTACGCCTCTGAAAGATAGGTTAGGCAGTCAGATAATCACACACTATCCTAAATCTATAGAAACAGGAATGAAGATTACTGCTCAGGAAGCAGCTATTGCGGAGGACATGCAAGTGAGTGTTGATGTGAATGATTTTGCGAAAAGACTGATAGAGCAGATAGCAATTGAGGCCAGAAGCAGTGAGTATGTAGATGCAAAAAGTGGAGTTTCTGCTCGGC
>CAXBNB010000182.1:0-7360 GCA_963976505.1 uncultured Reichenbachiellaceae bacterium | reverse complement strand
CAAGGTTGTAGGATATATTATCACTCATACCATACAATTGAGAAAAATATATCCTTGGATCGGATCTGTCAAGACCTTGGGAGTCTATCAACTCAGCCAGGTATATCGAGCTGTCTTCATTGTGCGTGCCAGCACAAACCGAAATGCTATCGATATGATCTAGACAATAGTCGAGAGCCAAGTTGTAGTCTTGATCACAAGCCTGTTTATTTGGTTGGATGGGATCTTCATAGCCTCTTTCCTCAGCTCGCTCCCTTTCTTTTTCCATATACGCTCCTCTTACCAGTTTAGCTCCTAAGTGGCAATTCGTTGATCTCAATTCCTGATGGGCATGGATCATATCACTCAAAGCACTTTTCTTATACAGTTGGTAGGTATTGAATATATAAGCTTTGTCCATATTGAATTTACGCATCATGGCAAAGACTACTTTGTCGATTGCTTTTTGTATCCACGATTCTTCCGCATCAATATAAAGGCTCTTACCATGCTCCACAGCCTTGGCACAAATAGCCTCCACTCTTTGTTCAAACCTAATGAATTTCCTTTTTTCTTCTTCGGAAAAATTGGATCCTGTCTGTGCTTTAACCAACAAATTGTACTCAATAAAAGCAGTCAATTTCATGACGGTAATCGGAATATTATCCAAAGTACCTGCAAACTCCAACGAGCGAATCATTTCAAGCTTGTTGGTTTCAAAGCCTTCTTCCGTGTGCTCACCCTCAGCAGAATAGTCCAATATGGCTTTGATATTTGATTGTTTCAGTTTTTCGATATTGGTTCTGCATCCCTCGAGAGACTCTCCTCCGCAGAACTGAAAAAACAAGGTTTTCTTAATGAGTCCTTTTACTGGCAATTTAAATTTTAAAGCATTCGATGTAAACCATATCCCCACTTTGGTGATCAAGGGATAATTCATAGTGAAGAATAAAAAGTGCATCAACCTTAGTGCTTTGTCAGACTTATCTCCGAAAGCAACAGCCGTATCATCAAAAGATATTTTTGACCTATTCATTCTAATAAATTTGTAACAAAAGTAGATTTGATCTGCATGAGAATGTAAATCGCCATTTGCACATACTCATACAAAATTGATTAGTTGAGACCTATGTGATGTTTGATCTCAGAAGTTTTGACCTGTACAAGTACTACAACACTAGCGAATGCTATAAATTTGCAAAAAACCAGATAATATGCAGGAGCAAACTATTTTATATTTACTACTCGGAATCACTACTTTCGATTTTCTATTTGACAAGACGTTATCCTACCTCAACGACAAAAACCGGAAGCTTCCTATACCGGCTTCCTTAGAAGGTATTTATGACGAAGAGCAGTACAAAAAATCGCAAGAGTACCACAAAGTATCTAACAATTTCTCCTTACTCACGTCATCAATCAGTTTTATATTGACGATGGGCATGCTTTACTTTGGAATTTTCGGATGGCTCGATGGCTGGCTCAGAAGTGTAGCACCCATAGACCTCATCGCATCACTTTACTTTTTCGGTATTCTGTACTTTGTTTCCGACATAATCACTATTCCATTCCAACTCTACAGCACTTTTGTGATTGAGGAAAAATTCGGTTTCAACAAAACCACTGTTAAAACCTTTGTGATGGATAAAATCAAGGGGTACTTGATGACGCTGATCATCGGAGGCATCATTTTATCTACGCTGATTTGGCTCATTTTCTCTATGGGACAGAGTTTTTGGCTTTATTTCTGGATCATCATTTCAGTCATTATGGTGTTTATCAATATGTTTTATACTTCATTGATTGTGCCCATATTCAACAAACTCACTCCACTGGAAGAAGGCGAATTGAAGTCAGCGATTGAAGACTATAGTAAAAAGGTAAACTTTCCCTTGACCAATATATTTGTTATAGATGGCTCAAAAAGATCATCCAAAGGCAATGCCTTTTTTTCAGGTTTTGGAAAAAAGAAAAAAGTGGTGCTCTACGATACATTGATTGAGAAACACACCAAAGAGGAATTGGTGGCAGTACTTGCCCATGAGGTGGGACATTTTAAGAAAAAACATATCATCTGGTCGATGATTTTTGGAATCCTGCAAACAGGTGTCATGCTCTACCTTTTATCCTTGATGATTTTCAACAGTGAGGTGTCTTATGCCATGGGAGGCCAAACCACAGCCATCCATTTGAATATTCTTGCTTTTGGCATTCTGTTTTCGCCGCTTTCAAAAATTACTGGAGTATTGTTGAATATTTTTAGTAGAAAAAATGAATACGAAGCAGATGAATATGCAGTAGTCACCTACGACAGAAAACCATTGATCGATGCACTCAAAAAACTGACTTCTGACAGCCTTGGAAATTTGACTCCTCATCCGTTGTATGTGTTTTTCAACTACTCACATCCGTCTCTACTACAAAGAGTAGAAGCCATGGAAAGGGTAAAAAATTAAAATTGATAAAGGGGATTTTAGGAAGAATCAAATAAAATCGATCTCAGTTCTGAATGGAAATTTCATGAAAAAAGAGTGAGATTCTTTTACTGACATTTTTCCTTCAAAAATTTTGAGAAGTGTTTCAGTAATAGGACACCTGAAGTCATAACTTTCAGCCAATACATTCACTATTTTTACTGTGTTGACTCCTTCTGCGACTTCTTCCATAGTGTTAACAATTTCTTCCAATGATTCTCCTTGCGCTAGTCTAAACCCTGCTGTGTAGTTACGACTCAGTTTGGAAGTACAAGTCGCAACCAAATCTCCTACCCCAGCCAGTCCGAGAAATGCATGGGTGTTTCCTCCCAATGCCTTACCGATATGGATCATTTCTACCAAGCCTCGGCTTATCAGCAATGCTTTTGAGTTTTCACCTAGCTTCATGCCACTAATGGCTCCTGCAGCTATGGCTATGATGTTTTTCAAGATTCCACAAAGCTCTATCCCTATGAGGTCATTGCTCCCGTACACTAGAAACCGCTCACTCTTCAGGAGTTTCTGGCCTATATCTATTACTTCCTCAAAATGACTGGCTACTACAGTAGCGGCAGGCTGATGTTCTTCAATTTCTTTTGCCAGATTTGGTCCAGCAAGACATCCTACACGAAGCACGCAACTCTCCTCTCGGATTACCTCACTCATGGTTTTTACATGCTTTCTGGTAAGTGGATTTTGTTTGCCAATTACCTCATTAGGTGAGAGATTCAAATCGAGCCCTTTTGTACCATGAATCAAAATGTGGTAGGGTTTGAGGAAAGGAGCCAGCTGAACCATCATACTTCTGAAATTGGCAGAAGGAATTATCGGAAATATAACCTCACATTGCTCAGCTACCTGCTGGATATTATTGGTGATGGTTATATTGGGATGAATGGCTTGATTAGAATTTCGTCTGGTTTGCTCTATTCTTGCTGCCTTGTCTTTGTCTCGCACAAAAAGCAATACAGGATTTCTGTCTGCAATTATATTGGCTATAGCAGTTCCAAAACTCCCAGCGCCAACCACGCCAATCATATTCTTAGAGGAGCTTTTCAAGGTCATAGCCTAACAATCTATTGTGATAGAAATACAAAAGATTCATGTTTTGAACCACGATATCTCCATTTTTAGCTCTTCCCAATGGAGGCTCAGGATGGTACATTCCAAGGTTTCTCAATCCATGTTTGATTATGTCATCTATATCATCTTTCAAATGATCCCCAATCCCTACTTCTCCTCTTTCATGAATTGCCATTACCTCCTTCACAAAAAACTCTACCTTTTCTCTAAACAGGCAGTATTCAATGCGCAAATCCTCATCAGGCAACCTTAACAAACTGTAGAGATCCAAGTGACTGAACCGCTTTCCAATCATTCTAAAGGCTGTAAATGCCAACAGGTGACTGGATAGCACCCTATTGTTTTTGTGAAACTCTTCCACAATCCTTTTCCCAAGAATTCGGTTGTATTCTTGCTCTCGTTGGCTGTCTTCGGTAATTTCTCCCTCAGACCTAAAGTAGTCACGCAAGTCAATGTGAGCACCCTTTTTATCAATGCTATTGCCATGATCATCTACATAGTTGCCCACTACATCAATCGCACGACCAATAGAAACAGAAACCCCAGACCCTCTGGTGAAAAATTTCAGAAGAAATTTTGAGATTCTATAAGAAGAGGTAAACTCATCGGCTTCCACATAGTAGCGTTGTTGTCCCTTGCTTTTAAGGTAATCGTTGATCAAACTAGGTGCTTCCAGTACAAAGTGATAATTTGTTGTGACTGGCACAATAAATATCTTTCTTGATTTTAGATTGTCTTCATTTTGATAAATCTGACGTTGAGCCTCAATCGCAGTACCCAAAAGACCAAGCTTTAATGACTTTTCGATTTTACCAGACCTTGACCTAGTTCCTCCTGGGAAAAACAAACTATGGCAGCCTTCTCTTAACGCAATCGTGGAATAAGTCTTAAGTGTCTCAAGGTAAATCAGGTTCTTCTTTCTACGATCCACTTTGTATGCGCCCAGGCTGTTCATGAAGTATGCAAAAATCTTCACATTAAACAGGTTTAACCCTGCGCCATATATAAATGGAGGCAAACCAAGGTATTGGATTACCCAACCAATGAGTGGTGAGTCTAGGTTGCTGAAATGAGTAGGAACCATAACTACAGTCCCTATTCTAGCCAACTTTCTGATTTGATCATTTTCTCCAACTACATGAATCTTGTCATCCAAATCAAGCTGATTGCTAAATAATGACCAAGGTCCTCTTACCCTTGCGGCATTCAACAACCTCGCAAAACCAATGGTGATCAATGTCCGTGAAAAACGATACCTTGACTGACGGAAATTTCCAGCTATTTCATCCGCATAGCGTCTGGTGATATTTTTTAATATCTCTTTTAGTTTGGAAGATGCTTCTTCTTCAGGCAGGTTGTCTGTATCGGCAATCCGCTTTTGGAGATTCTCAAAATATTCTTTTTCATCCTTTGGATCTATTTTCCAAGGATTGTTTTTGATCCTCTGAATTTCTCGATAAACGGTAGTCTCCAATTCCTCGCGTAAACTTTTTCCTCTTGGGGAATCAATTAGATTTTCGTAACTCTCTTCAAAAACCAAATCTACAAACTCACTCCTTTTTTTAGCCATCTGAACCACCGGCCAGCTTTTGGTATCTTTAAGTATGGGTTTGTATTTTGTTTTTTTTCTCCTCTTTCTCAGAACGATCGGCCTCATAGCAATAGTTTAGTACAGGCAATATAACACGATTATCTTAAATTTTCGTGAGCATTACAATCAGATTGTTGGTGATAAATCATTTTGAATCTTGTAGCAACAAGTCCGTATGAGTTTCCATTTTTCCCTATAATTGCAAATTAATATTCTACTTGCCCGCAAAAGTAATGAACAGAAACATAAAAATTGCACCATCTCTATTATCAGCTGATTTTTCTAAACTAGGAGAAGACATCAAACTCGTGGAAGAAGGTGGTGCTGATGTCATACATTACGATGTGATGGATGGTCATTTTGTACCGAATATGACCATAGGGCCGTTGGTTCTGAAAGACATCAGGAAATGCACCAAACTTCCAATTGATGTGCATTTGATGATCACTAATCCAGACCAATACATCCCTGATTTCGCAAAAGCTGGAGCAGATATGATTTCCGTACATGTGGAAACCTGCCCTCATTTGCACCGAACGATTCAATTGATCAAAGAACACAAATGCAAAGCAGGAGTGGTGCTTAATCCGCATACTCCACTCAACACGTTGGATGAAATTTTACCAGCTCTGGATTTTGTGCTGATTATGTCTGTAAACCCCGGTTTTGGTGGGCAAAAACTGATACCGGAAACACTGACTAAAATTTCTAATCTTAAAAAAATTCTGGTAGAAAGAAGTCTCAATCATATAGAGATTGAGATAGATGGAGGTGTGAAATTAGACAATATCAAGGCAGTGATTGATGCAGGCACGGATATCATAGTTTCAGGTTCTGGAATTTACAATTCCCCTGACCCTAAGGAAACAATCCGGTTGATGAAGAGTGTTTAGAAATTCTAGTTTAAGCGTTGAAAATCAATTGTGTTCCCGGCTTTTTACCGTTCTTCTATTCCAATTCTGGATGTCATCTTCCAGTTTTTTCTTTTCTTTCTCCGAAAGACCCTTTTTCATCATGGACAACATGTCGGGTTGACCTGCATCTACCCAGCATGTAAACCAAAAGTCTCCCACCATTTTTATGGAAGCCCTCATTCTTCGTTCGACCTGTCCATCCAGTAGTTTGCTATAAGCTTCTGAGTACTTTTTAGAATACACCTTTACGGTTGCATTTCCTCTCTCCTCATAGGAATATTTTTTATCCCCAGGGAATTTTTTTGACAGCTGTTTTTCAAACTTCAAAACAGAGTCCATAGCATGATGTGCAGCAGTTACCGCTTCCCAGGCCTTCATTTGAGGTTGCTCTATGTATTCCGCTTTTCCCACAAAAAAATCATACTCGTCTGATAGCAGTTCGGGCAATCTGGATTCCCAGAAACCATGTATACCATGCTGTCCAGTGAGCTGTCCATTGTAGTTCTCAGTAGTATGAAGCGGCACATTGGCATCTCCAATATAGTGCCCTATGTCTGCTGAAATACGAAGAATACCATCCACATCACCTCTTTTGAAAGCACTTGTCAAAAAGTTTTTCATGGTCATGATATGCCATGGCACTATGCCATAAGCTTGTAAAGTATCTTCTGTATACCTTTCCACCGCATCATTCCAATACTTGGGCACCTGAAAGAGGGCACTGTCCCCATAAACATCCAAATCAATATAGTGTTTGGCGGCTTCTCCCTCTACAGAGTACCTTCTCATGTCAGGGTTTACTGCATTTTCGATTAAAAACTGAAGGTTCTTTTTGTAAAATGGCATCATTTCAGGCGGCAGTGTAAATACTGCCAGTCTATTGATTCGCTTGTGCCCGAAAAAACCCCACGAGAAAGAAGTGCAAGGAATTGAGAAAAACAGGATGCAAATAAATATTTTTACTTTCATGTCAATGATAAGGTCGAAAACCAAGTGTGTTTCAAATTAGTTAGAATTTCAGAAACTTAGAAGTTGGAACAACTAATTCTCTAAGAATTTTAAAACAGCACGTTATTCACCACTGACAATAATTATATTCGCTCATGCACAATCGAAATGCCTTTTTGATCATTCTAATTGTTCTACTGCTTTCAGCATGCACGGTCATAAAAACCAAAATGGCTACAAGTGCGGTAAAAAAAAGTATAACCAAATCGGCCCTTTTCAACAGTCATTTTACCGGGCTTGTACTTTACGATCCAGAAACGAAACAATACCTGCAAGAAAATAATGCAGACAACTATTTTGCGCCAGCCTCG
>CAXBNB010000181.1:0-7380 GCA_963976505.1 uncultured Reichenbachiellaceae bacterium | reverse complement strand
TACTTCCTTCAATTGGTAGCGGTCGCTTATGGTAAATTTCTTTCCCCTGTCTAGGCGGTAGCTCCGCACCCAGCTTTTAACGCCTGCCTCTTCCTTATATGCCTTTGAGATGTCGGTAGAAAATACCGCTTTTCTGGCATCTGCCACAAAATTGGTATTGGTCGCTTTAAAATTCCTTCCTTGCATTTGCTCTACTCCATTGATGGTTGGCACGTTGTGGTATCCTGATTGCATGGTCCAGATTTCGTAACGGCGGCCGCTAAAAGTTTTGGCTGTGTACTTTTCTCTCCCTATGTCTATCAAGCAAGGCTTTCCATTGTAGTACAGCACACTATTGCCCAGGTCATTGTGGTTGTGGCTTTCGGCATTGTGCCCGCCTTTGGCAGCAAAGAAAAAACCTTCGGTCGAACCTTCCTTGTCTCGTGCTCCTGCTACCTGGGTATCGGGCAGGTAAAAGTCATGGATCAAAGCATTGGCTGCTGCTGCATTTTTTATTTCATCTAATAGCATGAGCTGCATCAACTGCTCGTCTATCTTTCCTCCGGGCGTTTCTTTGCCCCAATCTTGCTTTTGTGCCAGAAACACCCCGAACTTTTGCATGACAGGATCTTTGATGTCTTTGCCATAACTGTAGATAATTTGTGGACGACTGCCCGTAGTGGCATCTGCATCTGCAAAATTGATGAAGTAAGGGTGGTCGATGTAAGCTTTGTAAATGTAACTGCCCATATTCTTTACCAGCTGATCATCGAAAACGTCCATTTTTCCATTGGTTGCCCGTTTGAGTAAGTCCAGATTTTGGTACAAAGAAGCACCAGCCCTACCCCAATAAGACGGCCCTTCGTCGCAACCACCATCCGCAGGGTATTCATTGATAAAAACATCCAAAGAGCGAATCACCTTTTGAACTCCCTTGATCTTCTGTTCCTGATCATCTTCTAAAATCAATATGGCTGTCAACATGTTGTGGTTTGTCCAAGGGTTCCAGTTGTTTACCCTGCGCCCACCATCGAGTCCCATCCACCAAAAGTCATTGCGTTCATAGTAGGGTTTAATGGCTTTGTACATGATTTCGTCTTTCAAACGCTTGGAAATCAAAGGATGAATGTTATCGAAATCGTCTTTGAACAGGTACCAAGTCCAGGAAAGGATATTAGCGATTTCGCCCACACCAAGGTCAATGGATGGTTTGTTTATGTCGGGAAGGCCATCAGGATCGGGCAAATGCGCCGACCAGCCCCACCAGGTTTGTTCGCTATAATACCAAACACCATTTACTATTTGATCCATAAACCTTCCTTGTCCTTCGGCCAGCTCTGCCATCACCACTGCCATCAATGCCGCCCTAGGAGCTCCGTACATTTCCTGTCGCCTATCCCCTGACCTAATGATTTCCAAAAAGTCGGTGGCTTTTACTACCGGCCAATCATAATCCAAATAGACCTCAGCCGCTTCCACATACTGGGTTTTTAGATTGTCGGGTAAACCTCCCCAAAAATCACGGTTGTGGTAAGTAGGAAAGTTGAGTTCTGAAAACTCTTGAATCAATGAATTTTCAATCCCTATTTCCTTAGACTTTTTTTGAAGCAGGTCTCTATCATCGGCTAACAATCCTCCTAGGATCGAGAAGCTCAGGAAAAATACAAGTGCAGTTTTCTTCATTATAGTTGATTTATAGTTTCAAAGTCAATTTTGTGTTTTCCAATGCTGGAAGTTCAAATTCAAGCATTCGTTGTTTTTTTACCTTAATCAATTTTCCGGCATACGATTTACCATCCGCAGCTATAAGCATCGGATTTTTGATAGTTTTCAACACCGGCATTGTCAATTTAAATGGCTTATCTGCATCTACGATAAAATCATCGCCTTTCACCTTTACCAGAACAGCACCCTCTCCTGCGATAAGTTCTATGCGCCATGAGTTTTTTTCTAATACGGTACCACTGCCTAAAAACAGGGAGTGCATTTGTCCATCGATAAAAGAGGCAATGCCATAACTCCCAGTGAAGCTACCATCAGAAAAGTTGTTTTCGTGAGCGGCATTGTCATGGTTGTAAATAAAATCCCTGCGACCATTCCCAGATAAAACGTTGATGCCTACAAATCCACTGTTCCGATCGTTGGAATTAAAATAAGTAACCTCTTTAACATTGATCTCATCAGTACTATTGAAGGCATCAATAATAGCAACAAACGGTCTTGTTTTGGCTTCACCCGTTTGCCTAACCACCAGAGTGGGAAGTGGCTTGTGGTAAAGTGCTTCGGGTACACTTTCCTGATGAAGCGCTCTGGAATAAGGAGCATTGACCGTAAAAATCTGTCTTTGTTCATAGCCTTTCATCCATACATTCACTTTTAGTTTCGTATCTAAAATAGAAGGCATTTCATACTGAGCCATAAAATTTCCAGCATGGACTACTCCCCTCTTATCCTCAAAATAATCGTAACCTACCAAGTCTCCATTTGCTGAAGACAATTCATCGGTTTCTTCAGTTGAGATGTCATTTCCCTGAGCATCAGTCAGAACAATAGGAACTCCCTGACCATGAAAAAGATATTCGTGCTTTTTGTCTTTTCCATCCTTGCGAGCAGATCGGAAAATATCAACGAAATAACCAGATTTATCGCTGGTACGCACTGAAGCAGTCACTCTGTTTTGATTGCCATCGGTGGATGGCTCTAAAAAGCTGACATCCGAATAAGTAAAATCACCCACCAATTCAGGTGCCGCATCCATCGAAGGATATAGATGATTCAATGTAAAAGGGTGATAAGTATTCATTGGTACATAATTTGAAATACCATCTATCACTACAGTATTGTGGGCAGGAAATCGGCTGTAATATTCCTTGTGATCCCTTGACCAGTAACTCACCCCGGCAGCTCCATCAGGAGCAATGACCATTCCCTTGGCGAATAATTCCAAACTGATACCATTGCTGTGTGAATGATTGCCTAAAGAGGCGTTCTTCGAAACCATCATTCCATTTTCCATGCTATGTCCATTACGTTGCACCACCCAGCTCACATTCGGAGAATAAAAGGTTGGGGTTACCATTTCCGCGAAGGATTCTGCTGGAGGTGTATCATTCAACTCTTCAACATAAAAAAATAGCGGAAAGAGGGGAGTAAACTTCTCTCTCTTATAAACACCATCTTTGATGAATTTGCGCAACTGGCCTGTCAGCACATCTTCTTTTTCAGACCTATTGAATTTGCGGTATTGAGCGATCAGCAATTCCAGAGAGTTGAACCGCAAACGGGCATGTTTTGCATCGCCATATGCAGTGGTGAACCCATTGGGAAATAAATAATTGAAATTAGCCAAAATGGCCTTTTCGAGTATCGGATGCTGTTCCAAAAAATCAATATCAAGGGTATTGCCTATCAAGCTGTAAATCTCCATCAAATCATCAGACACCATGATAGAATAATGGGCGACTTCAGGCCAAATACCGGTGTTTGGGTCAAAATTATTCATCACATCCTTCAAAGCCTTTTGCTTTTCAGAATTCTGATTCAGTACCTGATCAATATAATATTGCTGGCCTTTTCCATCCTTGTACGATGCATTGTCTTCAAGTACCAATGCGAGGTAGGTGATATACCTTGCTTGCATCATATTCCAATTGTTGCCTGGCACACCGTATTTTATTTCCTGATCTGCCCACTTCCTGAAAACTTCTTGAATCATTTCCATGTTTTTCCCCTTTGTTTTTAGGTAGGAATAAAGGAAATCGTAACAAACGGTTATGGGTTTGACTACACCCTCATGGATCACTTCAAAAGTCTGTAACCCCATTAAATGAGCATTTCTGTGATTTTCGACTGTGAGTGGTGGGTCCCGGTAATACATGCCTTCGACATACTTCATAAAAATATCAGTAGCAAAAATCGCATAAGATTCTTGATCGGTCAACCAATATAAAAAAGCAGCATCTTCTGCCAAATTTAGTATTTTACGATTGATTCGTTCAATGATATGCCCGGTCTCTGAAGGTGCCACCCATTCCCATGGTTTCCCCGGTTTTTTGTCGTTTTGAAGATACATTCCTCTTTCATCGTCCATAAAAGGTTTGACATCTTTAATCTCAGGCAAAAGGTAATCGGTATCCCAATCACGCGAACCAGAAAATCGCACTGTGGGCACAGGAGCTGAGCCTTCACCATGAGAAAAGTCCATCCCATTGACATACACCCGTTCGTATCGGGTGTTCCAGTACATTTGCAACCGAGAAACGATCCATTCCGGATCAGTTTTATGGGTCTCAACAAAAGGATTCAAGTGGCTTTCTAAGTCTTGAATGTATTCCTTTACATTTTCGGTTGTATTCATTCGTTGAATGAAACTCTCCTTTTGATTCTGAGAAATATAAATTCTTGGATGGACTTGTGCTGATGCATTAAAATTTACCAACAGGTGACAAATCAATATTAAACCAACTTTGTTCATTTTATTTTGTGTTTTAGTAATCCATTAGTGTATGTATTATCATTTATAGATCACACCAATTGCCTTTTCATATGTACATTTATTCTTTAAAAAACAATTTGGCATTTTGACTATTGGCAAAAGGAATATCCAGGTTCCACTCACCTTTATCTTGGTCTATTACTTTAAGCCTTATTCCATTGGCATCTTCAGAAATTAGTTTGGCTTTTATCTCCGGATCTGAAGACTCATAGGGCACCAACAGCCATACAAAAGCTTGACTTGATTTGATTTGAGTGGAATAGATACTGGCAACATTGGGTTCGTATTGATTGTACTGCTTGCTATACCAGCCTTGTATTTCAGGTATCTCTTGCCCTTTTATCAAATCAAGGTTCCATTTTGTCTTTCCTACAGGGATCACTTTTAGATTTCCTTTTTCGTCCATGCTGGCAACTGCATTACCTTTCATCCTTTGCACCTCAGATCTCGGATGCCAGTGCCACAGGGTTTCTATCTTTCTCGGACGATCGGTTTCTATTTGATCAACGACAACCCAAAAATTTTCTCTCACATAAAATAAGCTTCTAGTGTGCTTACTTTCCCCTTCCATATCTATGAAATCTTCAAAAGAGTTCCAGGCATAGTCAAATTCAGGTGTGACTTTAAAATGTGTCTCACTCAAAGGCTCATTTACGACCTTTTCTCCTGGTTCTTGTCCCTTGCTATCAATTAATACCACATTGTGGCCTTGACTGCCTTTGGCATAGCCACGAAATTTTTTAGCCACCTCACCACGGTATGCAAATCGTCCGGCATCCACCAAAAAATCCTTCCCGAAAGCAGAAACCGAAAGGTGCAGCATGTCATTGTGCTGATGGCCACTACCCCATGGTCCAATGTCGAAAAAAGACCAATGGGCATTGCGATCATAACTACTTCGCGAGATCGCATGTCCAGCCCAAGGAAAAACGACAGATGGTTGGCTTTTTGGTTTTTCTCCATCCTCTCCATTGCTGGCGATGTATAGCCAATCCCGATGATCGTACTCCTCAGCCACCTTACGGATACGGTCCTGATTGTAGTCCAAATCTGCATCATTGTTTAGTAGTGCATTGCCATCTGGACGCATTATCCAAGCAAGGTAATGCCACATACTTTCAATTTGATCGGTAAAATAGGCTGGTAGGGTGATACCACCTTGTTTACAAATGGTATAGTATAGATAAAAATTGCTAAGTGCAACCCTATGGTAATGCGTCGTAAGTTCTGTCTGAGTACCATCAGGATACACCTGTTCCTTTAGGCTTTCTGTCATTTGAGTCAGGGTATAATCGAACCATTTTTTTGATTCTTTGTATTCCGGCCATGCGGTTGCTACGGTTGCTAGTCCGGTCATTTCCATAGTCAACCAATTATTGCTACCATGGAAATTACGAGCATAATGGGCATGCTCTGGCAAAGAGCTTAAAATTAAAAGTTGGGTAGCAGGAGAAATATAATCGCTGTTTATCAAACCGAAAAACACTCTTGACCATACCTTTTCCCTAAAACTCACTTCCAATCCCCGCCACATGGCAGTATTGCTTTTTTCTCGTGGATATGGCCAACTGTGGATGACCCAGTCTTTGATCAATAGATCAATTTGGCGTGCATATTTCGGATTTCCGGTATCAAAATAGCCAGAGAGCAGATAAGTGACTGGATGGTGACGGTTCATGGCCCAAGCCCATTCAATATCGTCTTCAGGACCGTTGTGGTCCCAATTCAATTCCCCATTTGCCAACCGTGGCACCTGTCCCGTGACACGTTGAAATGTATAAATATCCTGCATAACAGAATCGACATAGGAAGATGTTTTTTGTGTGACTTCAGGTAGTTCTTTCCTCAAATGGGCAGAAGTACTTCCGTTTTTGTAATATGCCAAGAGTGCGTTACATGCAGCTGGAATATCTTCAATTGCATAAGCCTGTTTCACTCCTTCTAAACCATCAAGGTCTAAATTAAAAGCTTCGATCATGGCCTTCATCTGCCCAGGATAAGCACTACATACTTCTTCTACTGTTCGGATGTCTTTCCAGGTGGCTTGTGCCTGCACAGCCCTTCCCATCAAGACTAACAATATCAAACTCAACCATAACTTACTTACCTGAACTACCGAAGCCTTTAGATCCTCGTTCTGACTCTACAACATCACCTTCTGTTACGTTTACATTATGATTAACATAAACGACTAACTGCGCGATACGATCACCAGCTTTACCTTCGTAATCTGTACTAGTAAGGTTATAAAGCTTAATACCAGCATCACCTCTATAACCACTATCAATGATACCTGGATGAGGTATAATGCCGTGTTTAAAGCCAAGACCAGAACGACCTTCGACCTTAATCCAATAACCTGGCTGGATAAAGGCAAACTTAAGACCTACACCGACTACTGCTGAACCACCGGCTGGTATAGTAAAGTCCTCAATACAAGTAACATCCATACCTGTATCACTATCATGATTCTTACCAGGTAGAACAGCATCTACATGGGTCTTTTCAAATTGTAGTAACATACATATTTATTATAGCTAAAATGCTATCGAAATCAATAGTTAAGATTAAATAAGTGTGTGAGTAACGAAATCGATACTGCAGTTAATGACATCTTAACTCAAATTAAGAGTCATAATAAAGATACAACTGATATCAAAAAGGTTGCTGATGAAATCGATCTTGACAATCTTGAGGAATTTCTTGTTAAGAAAACTAGCTCTCTTATCAACAGGTCAGTTGATATGGTCGATGATGTAAAAGAATATATAGCCTCAGCTCCGGAGAATAGAGATGTTGCTTCTTTAGCTGAGCTTATTAAAGCCTCATCATCTGCTATTGACACTCTTAGTAGGCTTCACACCGCTAAAGAGCAAAATAAGAACAGAGTTGAGATAAAGCAAATG
>CAXBNB010000180.1:0-7391 GCA_963976505.1 uncultured Reichenbachiellaceae bacterium | reverse complement strand
GCAGAGTTGCTCTACTGGGTTCATACTATTCATAGGACGTCCTTGCTGCGCCAGCCAAATATTAATCAATTGATTTCCATATCGATCAGGTAACGCATCTGCCAATACCCCTGGTAGTCCTTTGAATGTGGCTATTTCTTGATCACGGTTGCCTCTTAGTTCTGGGAAATTGTATATGCGATCTCCTTGGCTAATTGGCATTTTGATTGGAGCCAAATCCCATCCTTTCACTAGAAATTTTTTATCGTACTGAAAACTTGCTAATTGACGATTTTCATTCCACCTGACTGCTCCTACAAGCTCTCCCCATATTTTTACTTCTGCTACATCTACCATCCTAGATCATCTGATTCGTTTTTATTTGGTTCTTTGCTAGGGGATGCCTTTTTCCTAGTTTTTTTCTTGAGTTTGGCATACTCAATTGGGCTGATTTCATCATTGATTGCAAATACATCCATGACATGCAATAGTTCCAGTACTCTAAGCACTTGAAGCAAAGTACTCAATGTGACCTTTTCTCCTCTTTCCAAAAGGCTTAAGGTCGAACGACTAATTCCTGCCGCTGAGGATACGTCTTCTTGAGACATGTTTTGCCTTAGTCTGTGATGCTGAATAAATTTCCCTATGGTTTCCCCTAATGCTTTATCACTCATCGAAAACCACTCCATGTATGAATTATCATTCATTACCATCATATTTATATCCTTTTGAATGAATTATCATTCAATTATACGCTAATTATCGATTAATTGTTATTATTATGTATGATATTTCATTCAAACAAGCCGTTAATACACACTATTGAATGAATTATCATTCAATTATTTACTATTCACAATCTTTCACACATTCAAAACCGAGATCAATTCTACTCTGATTAAATCCTTCCTTTTATCATAGAAAGATTTGAAATTTTATCTCATTGAAAACCTACAGTGAATATTTATGTTCAGATAGATCAAGAATATCACAATTATTACTTGCTAGACTATCCGTTACCCCATCATCTAAATCAAACTCGATCTGCTGGTCTGCTTTGTCTTTCAATACCAAGTCATAGCTTTCGCATTCCTCCAAGTCTTTGATCATGCGATTCAATGATTTAGGATCCTGGCCTGTTTTAGTAAGTAAGTCTAATTGAGCGTGAATCATATTTAAGTCTAACCCTGACACCTCAATAAATTCTGGATTTTTTGAGATTATATAGCAACCAATAAATAGCGTCTCTGCTCATCTAGTAATTTTATTGCTTTATCAGGGTATAACTCAAACCAATAGAAAGGATGGTGATGACCTGTGAATAAATCCCCATGTCCATCTCCATTTACACACAATTCACAGCTATAGTAGAATAATAGTTCGCCTCAATTTAAATTATCCTTTCAATTGAGAGGTTTCAACTTTGTCAGTAAAATATCTTTCAGTGTCACCAATGCTATATTTCAAAGATTACTTTTTTAATCAGTCAGTTATTCCGATATTTATTTTTCATAAAAAAACGACTATAAATGCATCTCAAAGACAGAGCTACCCAATGTCAATGAGATCACATTGAGGTGCAGCAATTGCTCTGGCAATTGAAATGCATTCTATACGGACAGTACCATCTAAGCATACATTAATTGCGCACTGAAGTTTTTCAGAACATAAGATTGAGACAATAATCAATGACCGACAAAATAAAATTAGAACAACAACTCTGGAAAATAGCAGATACCCTACGGGGCAAAATGGACGCAGACGATTTCAGAGACTATATATTAGGCTTTATATTCTACAAGTACCTCAGCACGAAGATGCACAACTATGCCAATGTGATCTTGCAACCGGATGGCCTTCTCTATGAAAACATCAAAGAAGATACTGCAGAAGGTCAGGAATACCTTGCAGCTATAAAGGAAGAAGCCATAGATACCCTCGGGTATTTCTTGCTTCCTTCTGAGCTTTTCAGCGAACTCGCACGAAGAGGCAATGCAGAAGGTAAGAGCAAATTTATCCTCGATGATCTAGCCAAAGTACTGACACACATCGAGCAAAGTACGATGGGTACCGACAGTGAAGAGGAGTTCAGCAACCTGTTCGAAGACCTGGACCTGACCAGCAGCAAACTAGGAAAAAGTGAAACCCAGAAAAACGAACTGATCGTCAAAGTACTTTCTCACCTCGATGAGATTGACTTCAAAATAGAAGACACCAAGGCCGATGTACTCGGTGATGCCTATGAATACCTGATTGGCAAGTTCGCCAGTGGAGCGGGTAAAAAAGCCGGAGAGTTTTACACGCCACAGCAAGTGAGTAAAGTACTGGCGAAAATAGTGACTACCAATAAAGAGAAACTTAAGAGTGTATATGATCCTACCTGTGGATCGGGATCGCTACTGCTGCGTGTGGCAAAGGAAGTGAATGAAGTCAGCAGATTCTACGGACAGGAGAGCAATCCTACCACCTACAACTTGTGCCGCATGAACATGATCATGCATGATGTACACTACCGCAAGTTTGATGTGAAGAACGAAGATACACTAGAGCACCCACAGCATGTAGACGAACGATTCGAGGCGATAGTCGCCAATCCTCCCTTCTCTGCCAACTGGAGTGCCAGCCCGCTGTTTATGAGTGATGATAGGTTTTCTCCCTATGGCAAACTCGCACCGAGCAGCAAGGCAGACTTTGCCTTTGTACAGCACATGGTGCATCAGCTCGATGAGCAGGGTACGATGGCCTGTGTGCTACCTCATGGCGTACTCTTCCGTGGTGGAGCCGAAGGACACATTCGCCAATACTTGATCGAGGACAAAAACTGCCTGGATGCCGTGATCGGCCTTCCTGCCAATATTTTCTATGGGACAAGTATTCCTACTTGCATCTTGGTGATGAAGAAACAACGTGCAGCCAGCGACAACATCCTATTCATAGATGCGAGTCAGCACTTCGAAAAGGTGAAAACACAAAACGTACTCCGGGAGGAGGACATCAACAAACTGGTAGAAACTTATAGGGAAAGAAAAGCAGAAGACAAATACAGTCATATCGCCCTGCTAGACGAAGTAAAAGAAAACGACTACAACCTCAACATCCCTCGCTATGTGGACACCTTCGAGGAGGAAGAACCAGTGGACTTGACGGCTGTTGCCAATGAGCTAAAATCACTGGACAAAGACATGCTAGCTACTGATGCTATTATAGCAGAATATTGCAAACAATTGGGGATAGATGCACCATTTTAATCTTGAACTATGATGAAATGATAAAATGGGATAAACTATGATAAAGGAAGCGTATAAACATAGCGACCTGACGAGCAAAGTTATTGGTTGTGCCATGGAGGTTCATAATCAGTTGGGTAATGGCTTTCAGGAAGTGATTTATCAAAGAGCCTTGTCTATTGAACTAGGCTTAAAGGGAATTATTCATGAACGTGAAAAAGAAATGCCACTGCAATATAAAAACCATGACATAGGCACTCGGCGAGTGGATTTTTTTGTCGAGGATAAGGTCATGGTTGAAATCAAAGCAGTGAAGGAACTTGAAGACGTACATCTAGCACAGGCCATCAATTACCTGGAAGCGTATAAAATGGAAATAGGATTACTGATCAATTTCGGTAATACCCGCCTTCAGTTCAAGCGAGTCATGAAACCAAAACCTAAAAATCAAAACATCACATCAAATCCACCAATCAAATCATAGTCCATCATGACAATCATTCAAAATCATAGTTCAGACAAATGGAAGCTTTAGCAAATAAAAAAGAGGTGAGTATGATTCCTAAACTGAGGTTTAAGGAGTTTGAAGGGAAATCTCAATCGTATAAAAAGCACTCATTCGTGGATGTTTTTACGTTTTCCACAGGAAAAAACATAAAGCAGAATGAAGCATCTCCATTATTTGAAACACCCTGTGTTAGATATGGAGAGTTGTATCATATGTACAATGAGGTAATTTATGAAGTCATAAATAGGACGGATCTTGATAAAGCAGATTTGAGATTAAGTAATGGAGATGAAATACTGCTTCCATCAGCTGGCGAAGATCCTTTAGATATTGGTTCGGCTTCAGCTTTACCATTCAAAAATGTTGCAATTGGAAGAACAATTAATATTCTGAGGCCATTGTCAAAGGATAAATATTTTCAAAATTACGCGGCATATTATATCAATTTTAGACTAAGGAAAAAGATTTCTACACTAGCCAAAGGATCTAGTATTAGTAACGTGTATAATTCTGATTTGAAAAAATTAGAAATAGTTCTCCCCACCCTCCCCGAACAGCAAAAAATCGCTTCGTTCCTGACGTCCGTAGATGGGAAGATCCAGCAGCTCACCCGTAAGAAGACCCTCCTAGAACAATACAAAAAAGGCGTCATGCAAAAGCTCTTTGCTCAGGAGATTAGATTTAAACCTGCCCGTCCGTCAGGCGGGGATGACGAGGGCAAGGACTATCCGGATTGGGAGGGGAAGAAGTTGGGGGAGGTTGCCATTTTTAGTAAAGGGAAAGGAATTTCTAAAGGTGAAATAAGTGAAGATGGAAATCTTGAATGTATTCGGTATGGTGAATTGTACACGAAATACAGAGAAACTATTGATGTTGTTTCTTCAAGAACCAGTTTGCTTTCAAAGGGCTTAACTCTTAGTGAAAAAGACGATGTGATTATTCCAACGTCAGGTGAAACTCAATTAGATATAGCTACTGCGTCATGTGTTCTAAGAGAAGGAATTGCTTTGGGAGGTGATTTGAATGTCATTAGAAGTGACAATGATGGTGTCTTTTTAGCGTACTATATGAATAGTCATTTGAAGTATGATATTGCAAGATTGTCTCAGGGAATATCTGTAGTTCATCTGTATTCTAGTCAACTTAAAACTTTGAAAATGGAGATTCCTTCACTACCCGAACAACAAAAAATAGCTGCTTACCTCAACAGCCTAGACCAAAAAATCGAAACCGTAAACCATCAGATCACCCAGACGCAGGCCTTTAAGAAGGGGCTGCTGCAGGGGATGTTTGTATAAATTTTAAAAAATATTTTAAACAATGTCGTTACCACTTCGTATATTTGCAGCAACAGTACCCAAGTTGCATACCATCAGAACTGCTCTTGGGTCATTTTTTTTATATAGCTATGGCCAGTAAACCTGCCTTTACCATAGCGCAACAAATACAACTCCTCAAAAATCGAGGGATGCTTTTTCGAAACGAACAAGAGGCTCCTCATTTTCTCAAAAACATAAGCTATTATCGCCTAAAAGGCTATTGGTGGGACTTGCAAAGAAACAAGGTTCAACATCTATTTGAATCTAATTCTTATTTTGAAGATGTTATTGATCGATACAACTTTGATAGGCATTTACGGATTATCCTTTTTGATGCCATCGAAAGGATCGAAATAGCTTTGCGTACCAAAATGATTTACTATTTATCGCTTTCATTTGGCGGGACTTGGTACAAGGATGCGTCCATATTTACAGACAATCAAAAGCATATAGACCACCTGTCACATTTAATGCGTGAATTTGGTTACAGCCAAGAAATCTTCATAAGAGATCACAAAAGAAGGTTTCCAAATACAGACCCAGAAGCATGGAAAGTAATGGAAATTGCTTCTATGGGAACTCTATCCAAGTTTTATAAAAACTTAAATCATCAATTGCCTGAGAAGTCAGCCATAGCAAACGATATGGGGCTCAATTTGAGTGCTGAGCTTTCGAGTTGGCTGGAAGCCATAGTATATCTCCGCAATATTATTGCCCATCATTCACGGATTTGGAGTAGAAACATGGTTAAAACGCCCACCCACGCAATTAACAATCCGAAAGGTGCTTGGTTGGATCATCCAATTAACAACGTTCAAATGAAAAAGCCATTTTTAATCATTTCGAGTATGCTCTATTTATGTAATGAAGTGACACCCAACCACCAAATCAAAACCAAAATAGTAGACCTTATAAACACAAACCCGAATGTACCTATCTACAAATTAGGGTTTTTAAATAATTGGAATCAACAAGCAGTTTGGAAATGAGTCACCAACCAGAAGCCATATTAGAAAACAACCTAATCAAGCAATTGGCAAAGCTAGGTTATGAGCGAGTGATCATCCATGATGAAGACTCTCTGTTGGCTAATCTCAAAAGCCAACTGGAAGCATTCAATCAGACTGTATTTTCTAACAAAGAATTTGGCGCCATCCTCAATTACCTGGGCAAAGGCAATGTATTCGAAAAAGCCAAGACCCTGCGAGACCGTTTCCGGTTTACCAAAGATGATGGGGAAAGTGTCTATGTACGATTTTTTGATAATGAAGACTGGAGCAATAACCTATTCCAGGTAACCAATCAGGTCTCACAGGAAGGCAGTTATAAAAACCGGTACGACGTTACCATTCTGGTCAATGGTTTGCCACTTGTGCAGATCGAATTGAAACGCAGGGGCTTAGAACTCAAAGAAGCCTTCAACCAAATCAATCGCTATCAACGGCACTCCTTCTGGACCAATCATGGATTGTTTCAGTATGTACAACTGTTTGTAATAAGCAATGGAGTAAACACTAAATACTACGCCAATAACCGAAACCAATCTTTCAAGCAAACTGTCTTCTGGGCAGATCAAAAAAATAGGAATATCACTGAGCTCAGTGCTTTTGCTCATGCTTTCTTGAATACCGATCATTTGGGTCATATGATCGCTCAATATGTGGTACATAGTGAAGTACAGAAGATAATGATGGTACTCAGACCTTATCAGTTTTATGCTGTGGAGGCTATTGTCAGACAAGTCCATAGTACTGAAGAAAATGGATACCTCTGGCATACAACTGGATCTGGTAAGACTTTGACTTCATTCAAGGCAAGTCAGATCATTATGGACATCCCTGAGGTGCATAAGGTGGTCTTTGTGGTAGATCGCAAGGACCTGGATTACCAGACTATGGAGGAGTTCAACAGCTTCAAAAAGGACAGTGTAGATGTCACCAACAATACCCGTTCGCTGGTAAGTCAATTCAAGGATGATACCAAACTCATCCTGACAACCATCCAGAAGTTGAACAATGCTGTTTCTAAAAAAAGATATGAGGCAGGCATGGACCAACTTCGTGACAAACGCATAGTTTTCATTTTTGATGAATGTCACAGAAGCCAATTTGGCGACACGCACAAGTCTATCACGGAGTTCTTTGGGAATAGCCAGCTCTTTGGTTTTACAGGTACTCCTATTTTTGCGGATAATGCCTCCAAAAATGATTTAGGAAAAAGAACTACCAGAGATTTATTTGGTGAATGTTTACACAAGTACGTGATCACCGATGCAATCCGGGATCAAAATGTATTGAAGTTTGGAATTGAGTACGTTGGAAAATACCGACAGAAGAGCAACACCTTTATAGTCTGGTA
>CAXBNB010000179.1:0-7415 GCA_963976505.1 uncultured Reichenbachiellaceae bacterium | reverse complement strand
ATCCGAACACCCTGAATACATTGGGTGTTGAGACGCTTTGGTTTGATTTCTTCAATATGGCACGTACGTATCGTGCATTAGAAAAACGTCTAATGGAAGATTTTGATCCTGAAAGACAGACCAATACATTGGCAGTAGCAAATATTGTATGGGCTTATTACGCCCTTCAAATTACAGATTTGTATGGGGGTATGCCGTTTTCAGAAGCAGGTAAAGGAGCCGTAGGTATTCCTAGACCAGCGTATGATACGCAACAGGAAGTGTACACAGCTTCTTTGACAATGCTCAAGAATGCTGTTGACAATATCGTTGTGGATTATTCTTCCAAACTCACAGCTGCTGGCAATAAATATGTAGATTATGGTAATGGGGATGTAATCTATGGAAATGACATGGCAACATGGATAAGGTTTGCCAATACCATTAGACTAAAACATGGATTAAGGGTATCAAATGTTGATGCTAGTTTAGGGCAAACACATGTTTCAGAAGCATTATCAGGAGGAGTACTTGAAGAAGATGGATTTTCATTCATTAACTCAGGCTCAAACTGGTTTGGAAATGAGTTTTATTTTGGACATAGATTGGGCGAAAATGCATGGAAATACATGAACGCCGATGATGATCCTGCAGTTGATGGTAGTGATATTATTGATCCTCGGGTTCATATATGGTATGAAACCAATGAAGACGGTGAATGGGTAGCAATGCCACAGGATTGGTCTTCTGATGTTAGAGCTACTCCAACGGGTTCTCCTTATAATAGTGATAGGAGAAACGACAATGATGATATTGGTGGCCAGTATAAAGGCCAATATTCTGCGTTTAATTGGTACATGGCCAACACTAGCGATAGCGAGTCTATTGAGCATAGTTTTACTTATTCAGAGATCTGCTTTATGAAGGCTGAAGCCATTCATAAGGGTTGGGGTAGTGGAAGTGCTCAAGCTCAGTATGAATTGGGTATTAGAACTTCAATCGCTACATGGTATGCTGAAGGGGCACTTCACAATGATTGGAGTGCAATTCCTGCAGCTCCAACCACTGCAGAGGTAGATGCCTTTATAGCAAATCCTAGGATAGCTTATGCTGGAAATAATGCTACTGGCTTACAACAGATTCATACACAAAGATGGTTGGATTACTACAAGCGTCCGGAAGAAGCTTGGCATTTGGTAAAAAGAGCTGCAACAATTCCATTGTTGCAGGTGAGGCATAGAGTAACCAATGAGGTTTTATCTTTGCCTAGACGCCTTCCTTATCCGATTGAAGAATTAAATCAAAACGGAGACAATTACTCTGCATATTTACAAACTATTGGAGGTGCAGATGATATTACAGTCAAAAATTGGTGGGATGTAAATTAAAATATCCTCAACTCTATATTAATGAAAGTCTATCTTATGATAGACTTTCATTTTTTTAACTAATTTGTAATTGATACGCAATTGCGTCAACCAATAGAAGATAAAATATGAACTATGTCAAACGCTCTTTTATAGAGAAAATCAAGAATGATCGTTTTAAGGTCATTATCAATTTATTGATCTTAATGGCATTTTCAATAAATGTCAGTGCTCAGAACTGCGATGTGAAACTTGAGAGCATTTCAGGTAAATATGAAGGGGATTGCAAAAAAGGATTGGCCAATGGAAAAGGTAAATCTGTAGGAACCGATACCTATGAAGGTGAATTCAAGAAGGGTCTCCCAAGCGGTATGGGTGTTTATACTTGGGTAAATGGAGATGTATTTACTGGGGAGTTCAAAAAAGGATTAAAGGAAGGAAAAGGAATGCTTACTAGTCCCGATAAGGAGACTTTAGATGGTTACTGGCTCGATGACGAATATATTGGTAAAGATTCAAAACCATATAAGATAATGAGTCAGGCTGCTACTATTAGTAAGATTAGTGTAAGAAGGAAAAGTAATGATAAAAATCAAATTGATATTTCATACCAGCAATTGGGAAGGAAAGTGAGTTATGACAATATCAAAGTCACCAATCAAGAAGGGAATTTTGGAAGTCTAATAGAAAATCAGTATGTGAAAGCCATACAAGCCGTCGTATTTCCATTTAGGTTTATGGTCAGTAGCAAAGACAATTTTGACATTCAAATAAGCCAACCCGGTCATTGGGAGGTAATTGTGGAAATCATGAAAAATTAAATTAAAGAATTTCTCAATTTGCATATAGGTTACATGAAACATTGTTTGATAGTTTTTGCATCCATTGTTGCATCCATTGTTGCACCTAGTTGCACGCAACAGCAAATAGAACGTAAACCAGAGAAGTCGCTTTTTTTGCTACGCGATAAGTCACACACCAATGTTCTTTTTAATAATACGGTTGAAGACACCAACGTAGAAAATTTTTTAATATACGAGTCATTCTATAATGGAGGTGGCGTTGCACTTGGCGACATCAATAATGACGGACTACTTGACATTTATTTTTCTGGAAATCAGGTAGAAGACCAGTTGTACCTTAATAAAGGAAATTTAAAATTTGAAGACATCACCACTAACAGTGGTATTTTAAAGAAAGGTTCATGGTCAACAGGAGTAACCATGGTAGACGTCAATAATGATGGTTTGCTAGATATTTATGTATGTAAGTCCCTGTATGATGATCGTATAGATGCAAGGAGAAATGAACTTTATATAAATAATGGAGACCTTACTTTTACTGAAAGTGCTGCAAAGTACGGATTAGATGATGCAAATCGGTCCATGGAAGGTTCTTTCTTTGATTATGACAATGACGGTGATCAAGATCTTTTTCTTGTGAACCAGCCGCCAAACCCAGGAATATTGTCCAAACTTCATGGCAAGCAATGGCTGGACACTGCCTATAGTTGCAGACTTTATAGAAATGACTTTGGTAGATTTAAAGATGTATCTCAAAAAGCAGGAATTCAACTTAGGGGTTATGGGCTGAGCACCTCAACGACCGATTTCAATAATGACGGTTATGTTGATTTTTTTGTGGCCAATGATTACGATTCCCCTGATCAATTATTTCTAAACAATCAAGACGGTACATTTAGAAATGTGATCAACGAATCTATGCGACATACCTCATATTTCAGTATGGGATCTGATGTCGGTGATATAAATAATGATGGTTTGACTGACCTAGTGGTTGTAGATATGGTTGCCGAGGATAATTTTGGCATCAAATCCAACATGAGTGGAATGCAGCCAGATCAGTTTTGGAACATTGTAAATGCAGGTGGTAATTATCAGTATATGTACAATGCCCTTCATCTGAATTCCGGAGTAAATGACTTTGGAACATTGGGTTTCAGCGAAATTGGACAAATGTCAGGTATCTCATCTACGGGATGGAGTTGGTCTCCCTTGCTTGCCGATTTTGACAATGATGGGCTTAAAGACTTGTTTATTTCAAATGGAATACGCAGGGAAATTAGGAACACAGATGCACTCAAAAAGACAGATGTTTTGCTTAACAAAAAAGCAAGAGAGTATGTAAACAGAACAGGATCTAGAATAAAACCAGATTTAAATGAACTTATTGACTTTAAGTCAGTGGTGGATTACATTCCTGTGAACAAAATCCCTAACTATATTTATAAGAATAATGGAAGGTATGGATTTGAAAATAGAGTAGATGATTGGGGATTAAACCATGACTCTTTTTCAAACGGTGCGGCTTATGGAGACCTGGATAATGATGGTGATTTAGATTTGATTATTAATAATTTAAATGATTTGGCTCATGTTTATGAAAATAGGAGTGATGAGATTAATAAGAATAATTACCTCAGAATAAAATTTAAAGATGGTGATTTGAAAAACAAGAGTTTTTTCGGAACCAAAGTCGAAATAGTTACAAATGGAATAAGTCAATTTTCAGAGTTGGTCAATGCCAGAGGGTTCTATTCATCCAGTGAACCTATTGTCCATTTCGGATTAGGTGATGTAGAAAATGTAGATAAATTAATAATATACTGGGTTGATGGTCGCTCTACTATTGCTACAAATATTAAGGCCAATACGGAAGTAATATTTGATATAAACGAATCCCAAGAGGGAGAGGGTCCTGTATTTGTTGAAAATGAAAAAAAGATATTCAAAAATGTAACAGAGTCATCTCAAGTAAGATACAAACACATCGAAAACCAATTCGACGATTACGAAAGAGAAATTTTGTTGCCACATAAAATGTCCCAATTTGGTCCTGCGTTAGCAACAGGAGATGTTGATGGAGATGGGTTGGAAGATATTTTTATTGGAGCTTCGGCAGGAAGAGCGGGTCAGATTTATTTACAGCAAACGGATGGCACATTTAAAAATTCTTATACACTTCCATGGTTTGAGGATATAAAATCAGAGGACATAGGAGCAGTGTTTTTTGATTGTGATACGGATGGTGATTTAGATCTATTCGTAACGAGCGGCAATGAGTATCCAAAGGACTCAGAACATTACATGGATCGAATATACGTAAACAACGGTATTGGTGATTTCAAAAAAGCAAAAGATGCACTTCCAAAGATTACTGAATCTAGTTCCAGAGTGATTCCTGGAGACTATGACAATGATGGAGATTTAGATCTTTTTGTAGCGGGAAGGCAAGTGCCTGGCAGCTATCCAATGCCAGCTAATAGCTACATTTTAAAGAATGAAACAATATCTGTAGATGCTCCGATATTCGTAAATATTACGGATCAAATTGCTCCTGATTTAAATCAAATTGGAATGGTTACCGATGCTGTCTGGACAGACTTTGATAATGATGCGGATTTAGATCTTATCATTTCAGGTGTATGGATGCCGATTACCGTTTTAGAAAATGATAAAGGCACTTTCAAAAACAGGACTGAAGAATTTGGGTTTGCCGATGAAGTGGGCTGGTGGTTTAGTCTGGCAAATGGAGATTTTGATGGGGATGGAGACGATGATTATATAGTTGGAAATTTGGGCTTGAATTATAAATACAAAGCCAGCTATGATGAGCCATTTACTGTTCATTATAAAGACTTTGATAACAACGGATCGAATGATATTGTTTTAGCGTATTTCAATTTTGGTGAACATTTCCCTTTAAGGGGGCGATCTTGCTCGTCGCAGCAAGTGCCAACGATTGCTGAAAAATTCCCATCCTATAATCAGTTTGCCTCAGCAAATCTAAATGAGGTGTATGGTACTAATCTTGATGATGCACTTCAGTATGGCGCCAAAACTTTTTCTTCCAAGTATATTGAGAACCTTGGTAATGGTAAATTTCAATTGAATGATTTGCCGGAAAGTGCCCAGTTTGCACCTACCAATGATATTGCAGTTTTGGATGTTGATGGAGACGGTAATTTAGACGCAATCTTAGGAGGCAACCTTTTCGTGTCAGAAATAGAGACTATTCGAGCGGATGCTGGTGTGGGGGTATTTCTTAAAGGGAATGGCAAGGGTGATTTTAAGGTGATTTCGCCCGCCAATAGTGGACTCTATATGAATTATGATGTGAGACACTTGGAAAAGATTACACTTGGAGGTAAACAAGCTATAGTAGCTGCCACGAATGGCGATTTCATCCAATTATATACTATAAACAAATAGATCATGCAAAAACTGCTTACGTTGGTTGTATTCCTATTGATCTTGGGGAAATCACTTTTCCTATTTGGACAAACTACTAATGACAAATTTCTGTTCACGAAAATTTCTTCAGAACACAGTGGAGTAAAATTCAAAAACGAATTACAGAGTTACGAAAAATTCAACGTGTTTACTTCTCAATATTTTTATAACGGTGGAGGTGTGGCTATTGGTGATATAAATAATGATGGATTACCAGATATTTTTTTTACTGCCAATCATGGGCCAGATAAGCTTTATTTGAACAAAGGAAATTTAATATTTGAAGATATAACCCAACAGGCTGGTGTTCAAGGTACAGTTAGTTGGGAGACAGGCGTTGCTATGAGCGATGTGAATAATGATGGGTGGTTGGACATTTATGTTTCAAAATCAGGACTGGCTCCTGACTTGTCATACTCAAATGCGCTTTATATTAACAATAAAAATGGAACATTTACCGAAAGGGCATTCGAATATGGGTTAGGTGGCTATGCACATGCAACTCAAGCTGCATTTTTAGACTATGATTTGGATGGAGACTTAGATGTTTTTCTGCTGAACCACAATGTAGAGCAAATTACAGCGCAAAACTTCAGTTTGACTGCTAAGAGCGTTTTAGTTGGTGATCAGTTATTTCGAAATGACAATGGATACTTTACCGAAGTAACCAATGAGGCAGGCATCATTGGTAAGTTTATAAGTTACGGTCTTGGTGTCATGATCGGAGACCTAGATAAGGATGGCTGGCCGGATATCTATGTGTGCAACGACTTTGGAGAAAGGGATTACCTCTACTATAACAATAGAGACGGTACTTTTTCTGAAAAACTAACCGAGCAGATAGGGCACATTCCATATTATTCAATGGGTGGAGATATAGCAGATATCAACAATGATGGTTGGTTAGACCTCATGACGCTTGATATGACTTCTGAGAATAATTTTGGCCAGAAAGCCAATATGAATGACATGAATCCCGGTAAGTTTAAATTCCTCGCTGAGAATGGGATGCACAATCAATATATGACCAATTCTCTACAGCTCAACAATGGAAACGGTACATTCAGTGATATATCTATGTTATCAGACATGGCTTATACGGATTGGAGTTGGGCTCCTTTGATGGTGGATTTAGACAATGATGGAAGTAAGGATGTATTTATATCAAATGGATATAGAGTAGATATTTCTAATAAGGATTTCGTTCGATGGTATAAAAAACGCGAACAGGAATTAGGTCGGCAATTGGCCAATTCAAGTACTAAGATGAGGTTTCTCGGAGAGGCTTTTGAAAAAGTCACCTCCAGCAAGGTGTCAAATTATATGTTTAAGAATAATGGAGATTTGACTTTTGAAAATGTAACTTCAAGCTGGGGTCTAAGTGAACCTACTTATTCCAATGGCGTGGCATATTCGGATTTGGATAATGATGGAGACCTGGATTTGGTGATAAATAATATTGATCAAGAAGCCCTAATCTACAGGAATAATACCAGTGAAGAATTGGATGTTCATTTTTTAAAAATCAAGTTTGATGGCCCAGAGAAAAATAAATTGGGAATAGGAACAAAGGTTGAATTGAAGCTAAAAGACGAGAAGCAATATCAGGAGTTTTACACTTCACGAGGTTTTCAATCTTCAGTAGAATATGTGATGCACTTTGGACTTGGAAAGAACAAATCAATCGATGAATTGAAGGTGAAATGGTTTGATGGAACAGTAGAAACGCTCAAAAATATTAAGGCCGATCAGACACTTACGCTATCATATAGTGAAGCATCTGACAAGGAAGTGTATGATAGTTCTCCAGTAGTTA
>CAXBNB010000178.1:0-7429 GCA_963976505.1 uncultured Reichenbachiellaceae bacterium | reverse complement strand
AAATACTTTCTCATTTCCATTTTCGATTTTAAAGTCAATAATTTTTTGACTTTTTTCTTCGAAGAATTGATGAGTAATTTTTGAGTCAGGTAAAATCTGCTTAACCAATGATTTTATGACATACTCGTCAAAACTGGCTTGAACACTTTTCCTCTTCGGATGATTTTCGCAAATGATGTTTTGTTTCGGAAAGTATCTTATCAAGCCAGTTCTTAACAATTTGCGTAAATCACTTTCCCCAATGAGATTGTCTGTTTTATACTTTGTCTCTGTTCTTATAAAATCTAGATCAAAGATTTTTTTTACGTGTTCCAACTTAAAATAAGAACCCACACAATTATTACTGTCATATAAATCGAAAAATCCCTTTTGTGAGCCGTAAGTAGCCATTAAGCGTGTCTTGTAAAATATTTTATACTCATAAAGCTTATGATTTCAATTGCAGATAAGATCACTAGAGCAAGGAAAATATAATTGTTCGTGAGGGGCATTGAGAAATACAAAGCCAACACATATTTTACTAATGCTGAAAATATGAATCCAAAAGTAAGTGCGATTTTAAATGCGTCATCAATTGATGAATTAGACACCATATAAAGTAAGAATACTGAAAGTCCAATGCTTATTTCACTTGCTATGAGTGAATCGGAATCGAATGATTCAAAGATCAAAAAACTCACTCCGTTTAGAATAAGGACGACTATTCCAGAAATTACAATTAAGTTCTTCATGATTTCTTTGGGATTGGGGGAGGGGTCTGGTCGAACAGTTTTTTTAAATCATCCAGTTCAATACAAGGTGTCCAGTTTTCAAGACCAGTTTTCCAAGCTATGGTTTCTTTGGTAATATGACCACTAGCTATAAGGTTAGGTATTTCCGATAACTGGTATGGTTGGCTTTGTTCATCGTTAATGACAAAATGATAGGAAACTTTGCCTGGTATAGGTGGCGGACTCGGGTTTGTATTCATATTTCCACCTGCTTGGCTGAAACTATTACCCAGTGTATTTCCCAATCCAAGACCTGCGCCTAAACCAACACCAGCACTTAACAATGACCCTGCATTTCCTTCATTCCCAGCTGCCTTATCCATTACATCAAAACTTCTGTCCATTTGGTAGATATCCTTTCCTACCGTATTCACCTTCATAGAAAGTTCCTTTGCCTCCTTTAATTTTATTAAGGAAGTATCATCTTCAGGGATATTAATTGAGTTGTAGTAGAAGTTCAGAATTTCAATGCCGTAATTATTGAACTCTTCCTGTAATCCATTTTTTGTTGATATTGACAATTCTTCTAAGAAAACGGAAATCTGAAGAAGAGATACTTTCTCTAAAACAATTTTTCTTGATATCAGTGTAGAAATCAAGCTAAGAACGCGACCAGTAAAATAATTGGTAATATCATTTGCATTGAACTGCTGGATAGTGCCAATTATTGTCTTCAAAAATTTGTCTGGCGATGCAATCTTGAATCCATATTGACCGAACGCTCTAACAGGAACCACAACTCCATAAATTGGATCTTCTAAATTGATTGGCTTTTGAGTTCCCCATTTGTTATCGAGTTTGGAAATCTTATTTACATACCATATCTCAGCAGAAAACGGGGAATTCCCACCAAATGGAATATTAATCAGTTTGTTGAGGAATGGGATGTTTCCTGTTTTTAGTGTATATCTCCCTTCTGAAAATTCATCCAAAACTTGACCGTTTTTGACGAAAAAAGCAGATTGCCCATTTCCTACAATTAATTGTGATCCTAGTCTTAAATCTTCACTTGGGAATTTCCATAGAAAATCAGTATTGTTCCCGTTATACTTAATTACATCAATTAAAGCCATATTTTTAAGGTTTTAAAATATTATAAACACTATAAGAACAATTGCTATTAATAAAATATAAATCAGAAATGGTGCGAATTTTGGGTTAACTCCTAATTTGTAAAAAATATTCTTTCTTTTATTCTCTAATTCCCTTTTTAAATCATTGTAAACAACTAGCAAGGTTGGATTATTTAAACTTCTAACTTGAAGTAGCGAAAGATATTTGAGTGCTAAACCTTCCATCTGGTTAGATGAAATCTCAATCCTTCCCTTTCCTGTCCATGCGTTGTAGTCTTTTGTAAACTCCTCGTAGGACTGACCTACCTTTCCTATCCACTCACCTGCATTCATTATGAGATCTTCATTAGATAACGAATCAAAATCGACATCAGGTAATGGTGTTTTACAAAATAGACAATTAGTTATTAATGGATCATTCTCTGCTCCGCAGTTATTACATTCTTTACTTGCTTTCATATATTTTTCTTATAGTCCTAAATCTGATAGACTATTTATTGGTCTAATTTCAATAATTGTTGCATTTCCACCTTGCGATTGGAGCATATTTACAAATCTTGTTCTTACATCACGCTCGTTTTCGGCATCAATTAAGAATGAATCTGTATTTAACTCGGAAACTTCTTCTAATTCAAATTTTATAAGATAAAGCATATTCTTCTTTTTAAAATCTAAATGGTAGTATTGGTTCTTATAATTATTTTCTTGTCTGCAAGTATCACTCTGTCGTGTTGAGATTCTGGCATTGGAATAATTGCATAGCCAGCTCTACATCTACGATATCTTGAAACTAATGCTTTGAAACCCATATTGAAACCATGTTTTTTGGTAGTCTGATACACATATTGAGAGCAACTCAATTTGAAGATACATTTTTTTCTAAGTCGTTTTGGAACAACGAACCAGTAAGTACGAATCAATATGAGCAAAATCTGCTTCATTAATTCTTCTTGAAAATTATTACTTGGAGTGAAACGCTGTAACCTGGTTCACCTCCAAAGCCAAAGCAACCCTTGGTCGGAGCTACATCCGAGGTAATGGTTTGCATGTTCACAAAAGTGTAGCCGTTTGAGATTTGCGCGGAAATAATACCCTCAATTTGTGCTGCGATATCATCGTTGGTCTGTCCTTGGCTAACCAAAGGAGTAAAGGGTATAACTTTATAACTCATAGTTTTTTAGGTTTAATTTCTGAAATTTTCATTCGCCATGCAAGTAATTGTGCCTAACGTCTAGCTAAGAAACGTAGGGGAGTTTGAAATGCTGCCCTTTCGGTTTGCTCATTAGCCAAGCCAAATATTTTTATAATTTACTTTACTTTTTTCATTATCAAAATTTTGGATTGGCGGACGATCCAAAAGCTCTGAACTTCCGAATACCACTGAACCCCTATGTTTTCTTAGCCCATGTTGTATGCCTGTGCATTTTTTTTTCTGGCTCATTGCTTTCAATTGTCCACGGTGCGGTTGGGGTAGAAGCTCTTTTGCAATTTTTGGTAGTGGGGGGGGATGTGTGAATTGCAAATGTGCTTCTACAAGAGCGTTGGCCTCTGTCAATATTGTCGAAACGCTTGTTCATGTGCTTCTTTAATTTGTTTGGCTAGGGATTCAGGTTCAATCACCTTCATGTTGTCACCAAATGAGAGCAGTTCCATCAGAAAGTCGTGCGTTAAATAAAGTCTCAGTTTGATCTTCAATTCATCTTCACTGTCAATAAGTATTTGCTGCGTGTGGTGAAGCGGCAATGTCTTAATGTACTTGCCTTGAAATGGGTCAAAGGATATAATTACGTCTGTTGGTTTGTTGTCATTAGAGCCAATAATTCCAAAACAATAACGATAGCTTTGTTCAACGCTATAGTTGTCAAGTTTTGTTAAGCGGTCAAGGGCAAAGCTTTTAATATTGTCATCCTTTCTGTCTTTAGCCATGATATACCATCGGCTCCTGAATTCTTTTAGGGCATAAGGCTCTGCGACTCGGTGGCTAATATTGTCCTCCCAAAACTTCTGGTAGTCAAACTTTAATAGCAGCCTATTTTTAATTGCATGAAGTAGCCCATATAAGTTTTCCGTTCCTTGTGGTCTGCGCTGCTCCAAATGAATATAGGGGGTGAGATCTTGAGCTAGGTTAAGCGAATTGAACATATCGAAAGCTTCCATCATCCGCTGAAAATTCATGTTCTCCGCTTCGTTTTGGCTTATGAAGTACCCTTTTTGAGATTTTGAATATTCAATGTCAATCCCGAATACGTTTCTAATTTCTCTTATATCTCTTTGGAGCGTTCGTTTCGAAAAACCAATGTTTAGTGTATCGTCCTGCATTTGCAGGTAATCAAACTGATTATCAATGTAACCCTGAAGCTCCTCATATGTGGAATAAGGCTTTGTTTTGAGCTTTTTGATAATCAGTAGATACCGCGAAATATAGCCTCGTTTGGACATTACAGTTCTGTAAGAATGAATTGAATAATTTTTGATTTCCGTTCAGAAATTCTGTCTTTCGTCCATTTTAGGTCTCCGATCGTCATTTCCTGAATTTCTCTTTGTTGTTCGAGGTGTTTGTAACTATTTCTTTTTTCAATGAAAGGTCTATTTCCAACAGAGCAATTATGAGATTTTGAAGTCAACAAGAAGTTTCCTAAACAATTTATGTACTCATTTATGAAGACATCATCATAAGCATCATATCCTGTTTCAGGGTTCTCTGTTTGTGGGGCAATGTGTTCCAATTCTGGATTGACTATTGAGTCAAATCTTGTCATTGAGTAGCCGCCTTTGCCTTGTGTTTCAAGATGATTTTCATATTTCCATAGCAGGAATTTGGCGGTTGAGTGATTTACTCCTCCTTGCAATGACCGTTCGAATTCCTGATTGTTCCAATATGACCACCACCATGAATCATGACCAACTTTTTTCATCCAGGTTATCCGTTCCAAAATGTGACTTATATCTGAATTTTCGGAATTGAATTTTTGGTAAACGTCATTTAGTCTGGAGGTAATATCAGCCCTTGTTCCGATAAGCCTATGTCGAAGAACAAGAGATTGTAGACTTGAACAAAGCTTCAAAAGCTCGCTCTTATCAATTCCAAATCGGTAAGCCTTTATTATGAATGGAATCGCTATGCCAATACCTCCAAGTGAAATAAGCGAATGTATTTCAAGATTTTCCCGTTCATCTTTTCCAAAAAAGGTTGTCAGGTGTTCAAAACTGATTGCAAGCGATTGGGTAAACGATTTTATAAAGGGAATTGGATTTTCATCCGAAAGCAATTTGTTGATTTTATCTAAAGCATTTGATTCCCAAAGCGAGTTGAAGTGAACCCTCAAAGTATAGACCAACACCTCATCTTCGTTGATGTTGTATTCAATGGATGAGATTGATTTGTAGATTTTCTCAAATCTGGATTTAATTTCCTCGATTAGCGAGGACTTTTCTTCCCCTGCATATAAATGGATATTGAACATGAATTGAGCCTTGATTATCTCAAGATTAGATGGCTTTTTCCCTCTGTTATTTTGAAATATGAACATTTGAATTGCCTCGGACTCATCTTTCACTGGATGGGTGGTACAGGATGCTCCCTGAACTGTATCAAGCATTTTCAAAAGAGAGGCTTCATCCATATTCCTTAGCGTGTTGGTGAAGAAATCAAATGCAGCAACAATTCTTTTGGCCGACTCAGTGTCAAGTCCATTCTTGTCCTTTTTAGATTGATCGATTACATAATCCTTGAAAAGCTGGTTGTCGTAATCCACAGTTGCAAAGCGATATGTTGACCTTCGGATAACCATATCTTCCTTTGCTTCCTCTTCATCCTCTGTTAAAGGACGAATTGATTCCAACCGACTGAATAGAGCGGAAAGAAATACCACTATTGTCGTCAATCTTTGCTGTCCGTCAATTACGCCAAATTCATTTTCAGACTTTTCTTCAAACAGGAAATGGCCGAAATAGTATTTTGACTTGGTAGAACTTCGGTTATAGTCCTCTAAGTCAGTTAAAAAAGTGTTCACTTGTTTGGGCGATTTGCCACTGTCTGTTTCTGTGTCCCAAGAGTAGGCTCTTTGATATGTAGGTACAAAAATCCTATTTCCGGCAAGCATTTGCTTTATTGTTGTTGAGGCTTCCATTTACTCTATTGATAGTTGATTTAGGTGAATTTTATATAATTCCGCACAAGCCAAAGCGTCACTTAGTGCATCATGATGGTTTAGCGGTATATGGTATTGTTGGCATAATCTAGCCAAGTTTTTCTTAAATATTTTGTATGTACAATGGCCTGTAAATTCTGGTTTTTCCATTCCATAGTATTCCAGTGTCTTGGTCAAAACTGGAAAATCAAATGCAAATCCATTGTGAGCGACCACATTATGACCATTAATAAATGGCACAATTTGCGGCCAAACGATATCAAACGTTGGAGCATCTACCGTTTGATCAGGACCAATGCCGTGAATGTCCGTGAAACTTGACCAATAGAAATTAGATGGTGGTTGGACAAGAAATGATAGACTATCTTTTATTATTCCTGCCTCTATCCGCACCAGTCCAATTTGGCAGATACTCCATCGCTTTCCTTGAGACGTTTCGAAATCAATGGCTGTAAAACAATCAACCATTATGCAGACCTTGTACCTGTTTTTTTACAATTCTTATCATAACTATAAATGAAGCTTGCTTTTTTTAAATTGAAAGAGGTTCCTGCTGCGTTACGAAAATCTCCTAAAGAACTAGAAAGTGTCGCTATCTTTTTACCTTGTTCATCATAGGTATAATAAAAACTACCTTTTTGTAGCACGATAAAATCCATTCCAATACCCATTAGGTCACCTAATGAAGCGGATAGCGTTGCTGATTTTTTACCATTACTATCAATAATGTAGTAGAAACTCCCTTTTGTTTGTACGTCTGAAATTGCCATATTTTTTTGATTTTTATCCTACTCTGTTCAGTTTTCGGCTAACCTGTTTTCGCTTATTGTTCTAAACCCGATCGGGTTGTGTTTTTTTCTTTGTTGAAACTCCTTTTCTTCCTGATTATAAATTGCCGTTAAGGTCATGGGTGATTCAACTTCCGTACTGAACCCAAGCTTTTTTGAAAGCTTTGCGGCTTTGTCCACTTCCAATTCTTTAAACTCGTATTTGGCGATCAGCCTTCCTTTTCTCATTAAAGCACTATCTACTTTGGAAAGATCAGTGTTGAAAGAGCATATGATTTGAATATTTAGGCAATCAGAAAGCAAGCCATCTGAAATATTCAGAAGGGCAGAAACGGGAGAATTCCCTTCTCTTTCCCTGTCAACCACAATATTTTCGGCATCCTCAATTACGAAAACCGAGTTTGGGTTATCTAAAAGGATTGAAATTAAATCTGGGTTGGTAATCGAGGTAGCCATGTTCGGAGGTAGAAAAATGACATCTTTTTTAACAGTTGAAATTATGTGCCTGATGTATGAAGTTTTATCTGTACCAGGTTTACCATGTAGTAAAACAATCCCTTTATCGTTCTTTCGTGTTAGCCTTTTGAGGATGGTTTGGTGTACTTCTATGAAGTCATCGTTGTAATTTTCTGAGATGGAGACTTTCT
>CAXBNB010000177.1:0-7456 GCA_963976505.1 uncultured Reichenbachiellaceae bacterium | reverse complement strand
CTCAACATTACACCTAAGGAATTGACACCTCCTTTCCCCGATTTGCCGATCATAGTTCAATAGACGTAACTTCTTTTTCCTCTTTACAAGTTCTGAACCTGATACATTTGATTGGACAGTGAGTTACGCTCGTTAAGTTTAACCTTACTGCAATATTGAATTCCGGTTCGAACGAACGGACTCAGTTGGTCTTAAAATTTTCTTTACAGACAGACGAATCTATGTGAAAGGAAAACTGACCGTAAGAGGAAGGAGAAAGTTTGATCCCTATGGGGTCAAACGCTTATAGAAAATTGATTTTTTATAAGAATTCGACCCTGTATGTGTCGGATGCTCTGATAATGATTTAGTACTTTTTGAATCAATCAAGAGCAAGTTTTCAGGCAGTAGGAATGCATCGATGCGTACCCTTTTCGCATGAGTTTTGACAAGGTAATTGTTGTTTCAAGAATGGGACATTGGGCTAATGCCATTCCAATCCTATTTGTCTTTCTCAACCCATTTGATACCAACATCAGCCTATAAACTAAATTCACCTCATAAAATAAAAAACACTCCCCTCACTATAAATCATCAAACCACACAAGGCTCAAAACATCAATCTGGATTTATATATTGGAATTGATAACTATTATCAATTTATTTGCACCTTATTATGAATGGGTAACAAGAGACAGCATGAATTATACTTTGAAGAGTATCCCTGAGAGGACTGCAAAACCAAGAGAAACGGGTTATACAATGGTGATGGACAAAGGGTTGAGCATCCGTCAGGCTGAAGATATGATCGAAACATGTGGTGGTTTTGTAGATATCGTTAAATTGGGTTGGGGAACTTCGTATGTTACCTCAAATCTTGATGAAAAACTGGCATTCTACAGGTCATGTGGTATCCCTGTTTATTTTGGCGGGACACTATTCGAAGCATTTATCGTCAGAGATCAATTCGAAGACTATAGAAAGATATTGGATAAATACCAGCTTGAGTATTGTGAGGTTTCTGATGGCTCTATCACCCTAGATCATAAGAAAAAGTGTGAATACATCACCAAATTGGCAGATCAGGTAACGGTACTTTCTGAAGTAGGATCTAAGGATGCTGAAAAAATCATCCCTCCCTATCAGTGGATAGAGTTGATGCAAAAAGAACTGGACGCTGGAGCATGGAAAGTGATAGGTGAAGCCCGAGAAGGTGGCAATGTAGGCTTGTTCAGGTCTTCAGGAGAAGTGAGGTCAGGTCTGGTACAGGAGATATTAACCAAAATACCTACAGAAAAAATAATCTGGGAAGCCCCACAAAAGGAACAACAGGTTTGGTTCATCAAACTATTGGGCACCAATGTCAACCTTGGCAACATTAGTCCCAATGAGGTGATACCCTTAGAGACCATTCGTTTGGGACTGAGGGGCGACACCTTTGATCATTTCTTGGACCTCTAATACCACGCTGTACTTCCACCATTATGTCTCACCACCTATAATCACACTCAAATGAAACAGTACTTGGCTTGGATTATTCGTGGGATAGCGATGGGAGCAGCCAATGTGATCCCAGGCGTATCTGGTGGTACCATTGCATTCATTACAGGTATTTACGAGCGCCTGATCAATGGATTAAAATCTTTCGACCGAAAAGCACTCATTCTCCTTTTTACAGGTCGGATCAAAGATTTTTCCAATAAAATCGACTTGGGGTTTTTACTCTCCATATTCACCGGCATAGGCATAGGCATTATAGGTTTTGCCCGCATACTAGAACATGCTTTTCAAAACTACGAATCTCAAACACTCTCATTTTTCTTCGGACTGATTATCGCTTCCATCATTGGAGTAGGTAAACAAATCGAAAAATTCGGACCAGTTGTCATTTCAGGATTAATTATAGGAGCAATATTGGCTGGCGGTATCGCCTTTTTACCTCCGGCAGAAGCCAATTCCAACTTCCTATACCTTACCTTGTGTGGCATGGTGGCTGTATGCAGTATGATCCTACCCGGTCTGTCCGGTTCTTACATTTTACTGCTGATGGGTAATTATGTGCTGGTATTACAAGCCATCAATACAATAGACATTTCTATACTTGCACCAGTAGCACTGGGGTGCATCTCTGGAGTACTGGTATTCTCGTGGTTGCTGTCATTTTTATTTAAGCATTACAAAGATTTGACCATAAGCTTACTTACTGGGTTTGTAGCAGGATCACTTGCCGTGATCTGGCCATGGAAAACAACCACATACATGCTGCTGGAAAGTGGCAAACAAAAAACGACGGGTTACAGTTGGCATTGGCCGGAAATGGATGTTGCTTTTATGTGGGCTTTGGTTTTGGCAATCGTCGGTTTCCTATTGGTTTGGTCAATGGAAAAGTTTACGAGTAAAACAGAGAAAGACTGATCTTTGTCCTTCTCTTAGGCCTCATCACGCCTTTTCAATTCATAAAAAAGACATCATCATGAGAAAATTCGGACTAATAGGAAAAACACTCAAGCATTCTTTTTCGGGAAAATATTTCGCAGAGAAATTCGAAAAAGAAAACATCGATGATTGTACTTATGAACTTTTTGAACTTTCCGACATCAGTGAATTTCCTAAGCTTATCACTTCTCATAAAGGATCACTCAAAGGACTCAACGTAACCATTCCCTACAAGAAGGAGGTAATGGCTTATTTGGATGAATTGGATTCTATTGCAGAGCGTATCGGAGCGGTAAATGTGATCAAAATCAACAGTAACGGAAAATTAAAGGGTTTTAACTCCGACTACTACGGTTTCCGGTCTTCTCTAGAAAGCTGGTTGGGTCACACCAATCTAAAAGCCCTGATTCTCGGAACTGGAGGCGCTTCCAATGCAGTGAGAACAACTTTGGAAGACCTCAACATCCCTTACCTATATGTATCCAGAAGCTCAGGTGAAAATAGAATCACTTATAACGACATCAAACAAAACCCTGAAATCATTTCAGATCACCAATTGATCATCAACACCACCCCTTTGGGTACATTCCCAGATATCGATCAAAAAGCTGACCTCCCCTACTCACAACTCACCTCATCCCACTACTTATATGACTTGGTCTACAATCCCGAAGTGACCGCATTTTTAGCAGAAGGGAAATCCGCTGGAGCTAAAACTCAAAACGGCAGTGACATGCTGGTACTTCAGGCTGAAAAGTCGTGGGAGATTTGGAATGGGTGATGTAAATTGAACTACTAATCGTAATTATCCGATAACTCCATATTAAGGTCATCATTACTGGCTAAATTCTGAATTAGCTTGTAGAATTGCACTTGTACTTTATCCCTATCCAATGAATTTTGAACTCCACTCTGAATACAAACCCACTGGCGACCAACCAAAGGCTATTGAAAAGCTTGTTGAAGGAGTAAATAATGGCGAGAAAGCTCAGGTACTATTGGGTGTAACTGGTTCTGGTAAAACATTCACCATCGCCAATGTAATAAAGGAAGTACAAAAACCTACATTGGTCTTGTCGCATAATAAGACCCTAGCGGCCCAACTTTACGGGGAGTTAAAGCAATTTTTTCCCAACAATGCAGTAGAATATTTTATTTCATATTATGACTACTACCAACCCGAGGCATTTATGCCTACTTCTGGACTTTACATTGAAAAGGACCTGTCCATTAATGAAGAAATTGAAAAACTCCGTTTAAAAGCCAGTTCTTCCTTGCTCACTGGCAGGCGAGATGTTATTGTAGTGGCATCAGTGTCCTGCATTTATGGTATTGGAAATCCCGAAGAGTTTGGAAAAAATGTAATCCGCATTAGTGTGGGCGATCAAATCTCAAGAAGCAAACTCCTTTTCGCTTTTGTTGATATACTATATAGCAGAACAGAAGCCGATTTCAATCGTGGAAATTTTAGAGTAAAGGGCGATACAGTCGATATTTTTATTGCTTATGGTGATTTTGCTTACAGGATTATTTTTTGGGGAGATGAAATAGAATCTATCCAAACCATCGATCCTTACACCGGTAAGAAAATTTCGGACGAGCAAATCGTTTCTGTTTTCCCTGCCAATCTATTTGTAACAGGAAAAGATGTACTGCAACAGGCAATTACTGAAATTCAAGACGACTTGGTACTTCAGATGCAATACTTTGAGCAAGAAGGAAGGCCACTGGAAGCCAAAAGGATCAAAGAGCGAACGGAGTTTGACCTGGAAATGATGCGAGAACTTGGTTATTGTTCTGCTTGATCGACTATTTTCCGAATGATTTTTTGATGGTCGTGGATGAAAGCCATGTGACCATCCCTCAGGTGCGTGCCATGTGGGGTGGAGACAGGGCGCGTAAAGTCAACCTGGTAGACTATGGCTACAGACTGCCCTCCGCCATGGACAACCGACCATTGAAGTTTGAAGAGTTTGAAACGATGTACAAACAAATGATTTACATCAGTGCTACTCCAGCTGACTATGAATTGCAAAAATCGGAAGGTGTGATCATCGAGCAAGTCATCCGTCCGACGGGACTCCTTGACCCTGAAATAGATGTTAGGCCAAGTCTGAATCAGATTGATGACCTGATGAATGAAATAGACGACAGGGTACAAAAAAAGGAAAGGGTACTCATCACCACACTCACCAAACGGATGGCTGAAGAGCTGACCAAATACCTTGAAAATGCTGGTGTAAAATGTAGATACATCCACTCAGAGGTGGACACTTTGGACCGGGTTGAAATATTGCGTGAACTGCGATTAGGTGTCTTCGACGTTTTGGTGGGAGTTAATTTATTAAGAGAAGGGCTTGATTTACCGGAAGTGTCATTGGTAGCCATACTGGATGCCGACAAAGAAGGATTTCTTAGAAATGTACGGTCGCTGGTGCAAACCATTGGACGTGCAGCCAGAAATGAAAACGGGAGGGTAATCATGTATGCCGATAAAATGACCGGGTCAATGCAAACAGCCATTGATGAGACCAATAGAAGAAGGGCTCTACAAATCGAGTACAATGAAAAACATGGCATCACGCCTACTACTGTCATTAAATCTGTAGAATCTATTATGGGTCAAACCAAAGTAGCAGACTCTAAAGGTGACCATCAGAAATATTATGTAGAAAATGAAAAACCGAATGTAGCAGCCGATCCCGTAATAGCTTACATGGACAAAGAAGGAATCAATAAATTAATTGTAAAGACTCGAAAGAGCATGGAGGTAGCAGCCAAAGATTTGGATTTTGTAGAGGCAGCCAGACTAAGAGACGAAATGTTTGAGTTGCAAAAATTAATGGATTCGAAGTAATACATCAGCCAATTCCCTGACTTGTTCAGGGGTCTCTTGGAGTTGACCGTGACTTTAATAGATACCTCAACTCTTGCGGTAAGGAGGTTTTGTTTTTAATTGTGTATTCACTAGCAATAATTATCCTATAAAATATTTCACCAAAAATCTACCACCTAATCCTATGAGCATCACTCCTATGGCTATGTTCAAATACCTGAGTAGTTTGGATGTAAATCCTTTGAGCAGGTCAGTGATCAAAATAGTCATCAGAATTCCTGCAAAATAAAGTACCTGATCAGATTGGTAGGGAAATTTGGAAATGGCTAGTTGGCTGATTCCAGCCCAAAATGCCCAAACGATTGGATTTAAGGCATTCATCACTACTCCCTTTAAATAAAGGTGGGCATTGTCTAGTTTCTTTTTATTCCTTTGTTCTTTTTCAGAAATATCAGGCTGGTCTATCATGACCAATTCTTTCGGTTTTTTCTTGAATGAAAATATAAAAGTCGAACCATAAAGTACCATTGCCATCCCTCCAAATAACGACAGTAAATTTTCATCTACACCAAGGTCTAGTTTATTCAACCCTACCCAAGAGGCAAAAACTATAAACCAGTCCACAGTAGATACGCCTACTAAAAAAAAGATCGCCTTAGCAAACCCCCTGTCAACCGAAATTCTGATCAAAGTGAGGAAAACTGGTCCCGTAGCAGTTGCCATTCCCAATCCGGTAAGTAAACCAAGTAGAATTGCGCCCATTAGACCCTATGGAAATTAAGGCTTGAATAAATTACTATTGAAGAATACCACATTGATCTCAAAATACTTAAGTGAACAATAGTGCTAAACCCATGATAAGGAAACACATTGCCTTAATGAGTAATAATAATGTGAATTCACTAGTCACACAACATTACAGAGAATCTCTTTTATAATTTTCATATTTAGATCAAAAAAAGAGCCATGAAATACTAAGATTCCATGGCTCTTTTTCAACAAGTTTCTCCTGACTATTTCACAGGAAAAGATAGACTTGAGTTTCCTTCTTTGTCGAATGACTTAATTACTACATCTCCATTCACTGCGACTGGCACTTCATATTTCGCTGACTTCACAGTTGGCTCTGTGCCATCAGTTGTGTACCGTACGTCAAATCCAGGCATTGGAGTACTGACAAATAGTTTTCCATCATTAATGAAGCCACCAGGAGGAGCTATTCTGTAAGTACTTCCTCCATAGATGTAATTCAACCTTGGCAATTCTTTGTAGCCAAGTTGAGCTGCAAACTGCCACCATGCTGCATCAATTGCACTATTTCTCTTTTTAGTATCTTCTATAATAGCCCAAGATGGATTAGGCGCCCAAGCCCGCTCAGCCAGACCAATGATTTTTGGTAAATAATAGTACTCCAGCATGTCTGGTCCTTTTACAGTCTCACTCCACAACTGTCCTTCAATTCCCAAAATATTCTTCTTGAATTCGGGCTTTAACATTTCTTTGCCTTCAAAGTCCTTATCGGGATCATAAAGATTACCCATGTCATCCTTTTTAGTTGACTTAAACATATCGTCAGGTATAAACTCCCAAGCTGATCGTGTATTGATAAATCCTGCCCAATACAATCCCGGCTCACGAGGATCTTTGGAGTAAGCCAAATCAAAATAAAGGTTGGTAACATTACACAATACAACTGGATATCCACCATTGGCAAGCTTGTAACCAAGGTCTTCATTGCCCCAGATGTTTTGCCATACATAAGGTATTACGTCTTTATTAGAAAAATATGGATTGGGCTCAAGTACTCCTTTTTCATCAGCCTTAAGTGCCACCTCTTCCCAACCAGCAGTTGTGATACCTTTTTTCGTCAACATCTCATTGGCTCTTTTCAAGAAGTATGGCTGCAAATCACTTGCACTTGACAAGTCATCATTCTGCGCCAAAAATTCCTGACAAATTTTAGATTTCTCCCAAGCTCCTTTTGCCACTTCATCACCTCCTGTATGAAACCACTTCAATGGCACTCCTGCCCTTTCATGCATATCGATGAATTCATCTATTACCGTTTCGTAAAATTTATAAACAGACTCTCTACACACGCAAACTACGTTATCAGAATATCCTTGCGCGGATTCATAAACAGATGCATCATCAAAATCTACGAGCAAGTATTCCAAAGCTCCAGCTTCATCCCCTTCTGCCATT
>CAXBNB010000176.1:0-7526 GCA_963976505.1 uncultured Reichenbachiellaceae bacterium | reverse complement strand
TTTTAGATGGAGTTCTACTATCACTTTTACTAAGAACAACAACGAAGTAACCAAGTTGACTGGTGGACTTACCGAAGACATAGGAAACAACAGGTTTGTTGGAGAATCTGTAAAGGCATTGTTTTACTGGGAGAAAAATGGCATTTGGCAAACAAATGAGTCGGACGTAGCTGATGGATATGGTTACTTGCCTGGTCAAGCTAAGTTTGTAGATCAAAATAATGATGGAGCAATCGATGCAGATGATAGAGTGATTGTTGGTGATGAAACGCCTAGTTTCTTAATGGGTATTCGCAACAAGGTCAATTATAAAAACTTTGATTTCTCATTTTTTATGTACACCCGTCAGGGAGTGAAATGGAGGAGTAATTACTTAATAGGAACCTTTGGAGAAGCTAACGGAACACGATATAATCGTGATGCAACTTTGGATTACTGGACTAAAGATAACCCTTCCAACACCTATTGGGGAATGAATGGAGCAGGGCCTGGGAATAGTAAAAATTCATTTTCAGTGGTGTCAGCTAATTTCGTGAGAATCTCTGACATTACTATTGGTTATTCACTACCAGAAAGTGCGATGAATAAACTTGGTTTAGGTTCGGCGAGGATTTATGCTCAGGCTAATAATCCTTTCTTATTTACAAGTTACAAAGGCTTTAATCCTGAGTACAATGGTAGCACGTACAATGACGATGTGTCATTTGCTACTTACATGTTGGGATTAAATGTTTCTTTCTAATACCTATTTCTTTCACGAAAAAAATAACAAAATGAAGATATATAAAAAATGGCAGGTATTTGCCACCGCTGTATTGATGATGTCATCAGTTGGATGTAGCGATTTTTTAGACGAGGAAGCAGTTTCTTTACAGACTGCCGAGAGTTATTATGTAACTGCTGAAGGTTTTGAAGACCTTTCAAAATCTATATACCCTTTGTTGAGGGAGCTAATTAAAGAGAGAGATTTGGTGATGCAGGGTACTGATATTTTTAGCCAGGGAAACTGGGCCAACGCTGCTACATCTATTGGAAGTCCATTAAATGAATACAATGTAAACCTTGGTCCTTCGATAGGCCAAGTAGCTTCTCTATGGAATTTATTGTATAAGGAAATAAATAGAACCAATACTGTAATCAGTAGAGCAGAGGGTGTAGTGGGTATGGATGAAGCCTTGAAGGAAGATCGTGTAGCTGAAGCTAAAGTACTAAGGGCGCTTGCATTGTTTTACGCAGTGCAACAATGGGGAGATGTCCCAATGCCATTAGAAGAAACAACTACAGGTAACAAAGAAGTGATTAGAGCACCTGCAGCTGATGTTTACACTCAAATCATTAGTGACTTGACTGCAGCGGAATCGACTTTACCTGTTACCGCAACAGATTATGGAAGAGTTACAAAGGGTACTGCACAGTTTTTGTTGGCTAGAGTTTATTTAACAAGAGGTTGGAATTATAACAATTCTCTTGGTGGAAGCAATGCTGATTTTAACCAAGCACTTTCTTATGCTGATAAAGTCATAGCGGCTTACCCTCTAGCAACAAACTACTCTGATTTGTTCCCTGCTCGAAATGAGAACCCTCTGGACGAAACCAATTCCCCATCAACTCAAAATGCTGAAAACGATGAAATTGTATTCGCTGTACAATTTACTGACGATTTGGTAGCGAATGGAGATGGTAACGAAGCTCATAGTATATTTGGTGGAAGTACTGCTGTACCTGGTGAGGTGGCAAGGTCATCCTTTTATAACAGGTATTTAGGTAAAGTAATTGCTACGCCTTCTATCTATAGAATGTATGATACTGATATGGATTCTCGTTACTATCACAACTTTTTGAGAGATATTAAAGCATTGATTACTGTGCCTCAATTCGATACAGGTAATGGAGAAATCAATATTGCTCCTGGTGATGTTGTAGTACAATTTAGACCTTGGGATAATCCTGCTACTACGTCCGCTGAAAGAGGCATGGATGTAGGTGGTGATTTACGATATGCAGTGGTTAATACTGATGAGTTTCAGGATATCACTAGTTCTGCTTTTCATGGGAACAATGTGCAGCCTTTAATGTGGAAGTTTTTCGAACCAAATATTCCTTATGACGATGGTCTAGGTACATTCGATTATGCATTGTTTAGGTCAGCTGAAGCTTATTTGATAGCTGCAGAAGCTATTGTAAAAGGTGCAACTGGTGGAGATTTAGGTGGTGCTGATGTTTATTACAACAGAGTGGTTGATAGAGCATTGGGTGCCAATGCAGGTGCTACTCCAATGCAGGCAGCTGTTCCAGAAGATGTCTCTTCTACAGCAGCAATTTCTTATAGAGCTACTGCAGGTACTATTGATATCGATATGATATTGGATGAAAGAGCAAGAGAATTAATGGGAGAATACGTAAGATGGTATGATCTGAAGAGAACTGAAAAGTTAATTGATAGAGTAAAAACAATGAATCCTTGGTCAGCGGATGCTGGTATTAGTGCCAAACATTATGTGAGACCTATACCGCAACAGGAAATAGATTTAGCTTCTAATGAGTTAGGTCAAAATCCAGATTACGATTAAATTCTCAAAGAGTAGTTGTTATTTCCAAAAAACAGAATTAACACGATTTTATCTCTTTCTAAATAATAATTGTTTTAATTAAAAAAAGGAGGGCAATTGTCCTCCTTTTTTTTGGTAAATTCTTAAAATTATGATTTCAGACCTTATAGTGCTAAGACATTTTGATTTACTTTTATTTTTTTATGAAATGAGGAATTATATTGTGGAAATATTAACTTAATTACCTACAAACATAAATCGCAGATGAATCAAAAAAGCAGAAGAAACTTTGTCAAACTGTCAGGATTGGCTTTGGCGACAGCAATGGTGCCATCAAATAGAATCAATGCTGAGACTTTGAAAAAAACGAACAAATTAAAACTCGGACTGGCTTCTTATAGCTTACGTAAATTTAGTCAGGTTCAGGCTTTCGACATGACGAAAAGAGTAGGGTTGGATTATATCTGCCTGAAAAGCATGCATTTGGCAATGGATGCCCCTTTGGAAGAATTGAAAAAAAGTGCCAGTAATGCTAAAAATGCAGGAGTGGAACTTTATGGAGCAGGTGTCATATACATGAAAAACACGGAGCAGGTAGATCAAGCTTTTGAATATGCCAAGAATGCGGGCATGACTGTGATCGTTGGTGTGCCAGCACATGATTTGCTTAGTTATACTAATAATAAAATTAAAGAATACAATATAAAAGTAGCCATCCACAACCATGGTCCGGGGGATGATCAATACCCAAGCCCTGAGAGTGTTTTTGAGAAAATCAAAGACTTAGATCCGCGTTTCGGTTTGTGCATGGATATCGGACACACACAGAGAATAGGCGTAGATCCGATTGAGGCAGGTAAAGAGTATTTTTCGAGGTTATTTGATATTCATTTGAAGGATGTGAACTTAGCTGCTCCCGAAGGTAAAACCATTGAAATTGGTCGTGGAGTCATAGATATTCCTGGCTTTTTGGAAATGTTATTGAACAAAGGTTATAATGGAATCGCATCCATTGAATACGAAAAAGACGCAGACGATCCTTTACCAGGGTTGTCAGAATCTGTGGGTTATGTAAAAGGCTGTATCAAAGTATTGACACAATAATAGCTACCACCTTTATTGGATTTTATATTAGACCATCACATTTTTTTGGTTTATAAATGAAATACCAGATTGAACTGAATCAAATTACTATTTATGAATTTAAAAAGAAAAGTTTATCAAACTTCATTGCTGATCATTGTCTGGTCAGTTCTCATTTCTGCTTGTCAACAAAAAGAAGCAACGCAACCAGAAGCAAGTAAAGCAAATCCTGTAGATATGGTTTACCCATTCTTGGATTCAGAAAATTCCAGGTGGTTTTTCTTTTCATCAGCGTCACGACCTTTTGGAATGGTCAACCTCAGTCCTGATATGAAGATAGATGGTGCTTGGAACTCAGGGTACAGATATCAGGAAGATACCATCAAATTTTTCAGTCACATACACGCTTGGCAGTTGTCTGGTGTACCAATGATGCCTACCACAGGTGATTTTAAAGGTCACCTTGGATCCGATGCTTATGGTTCGTTGTATTCACATAATGAAGAAACTGTTTCCCCAGGGTATCATCAAGTGAAGTTGAAGAGTTATGGTATAAATGCTGAATTGACATCTACTACTAGAGTCGGGTTTCATAGATATACTTTTGAAAAGTCAAATCAAAATTCCATTTTGCTTGATTTAGGTACGGTTCTAGGGCCATCTCCAACAAAGTATGGTCACGCAGAAAAAGTTTCAGATAAAGAAATCAATGGTTATGCATTGATGACCAAAACCCATCGCAGACCAAAAGATACCTATGTTTATTTTCATATAGAATTTGAAAAACCGTTTTCTGCCATGAATGCATGGAAGGATGGCGAACTTTTAGGTGAGGTCAGTGAATTTGACGGAGAAAAGGGTGGAGTGTATGTGACCTTGAAAGACACTAAAAAAACTGTGCTTATGAAAGTAGGCATCTCCTATGTGAGTGCAGCACAAGCAAAACTCAACATCAAAGCTGAATTGAATCATTGGGATTTCGATAAAGTTGTAGCTGATTCTAAACAAGAATGGAACAGCCAGTTGAGTAGAATAGAAATTGAAGGAAATGATGAGCAACAGCAACGACGGTTTTATACCGACTTATGGAAAGCACTTCAAGGAAGACGAATCATCAGCGATGCAAATGGTCAGTAATGCGACATGACAGGAGATAGTCCACGAACCGGACAGATTCCTTTGGATGAAAAAGGAAAACCAAAATTCAATCACTTTAATTCAGATTCATTTTGGGGTGCTGAGTGGACTATTACCACTCTATGGGGGTTGGTTTATCCCGAAATAGCCGAACAATTTGTGAATTCCATGCTGTTGATGTACGACGATGGAGGATTTATTCCCAGAGGGCCATCTGGTGGTAACTATACACATGTAATGACAGGGGCTTCATCTACACCTTTTATTGTGGGGACATATATGAAAGGGATTAAGGGTTTTGATGTGGAAAAGGCCTATCAAGGAATGAAGAAAAACCACATGCTTGGAGGTACAATGGGAAGGGCAGGGTATGAGCACAACACTATCAAAGGTGGTGGACTTGAATACTATATAGAAAGGGGCTACATCCCATATCCATTAGGAGGTAAAAAGTGGGCTGGACATCAAGAAGGAGCTGGACAAACTTTGGAGTATTCCTATCAAGACTGGTGTTTGGCGCAGATGGCCAAGGCTCTAGGAAAAGAGGAGGATTACAATATGTTTATGGATCGGTCAGGCAATTGGAAAAACTTATTTGACGATGAAACAAAATGGATTCGCCCAAAAGAGCAAGATGGAAGTTGGAAAGACCCTTTTGATCCTTACGAGGTGAAGGTAGGGTTTGTAGAGGCAAGTGCTGCACAGGCGACTTGGCATGTTCCACACGATCTCCCAGGTTTAGCACAAATGATGGGAGGAAATGATGCAGCTACTGATAAGTTGAACCAATCTTTTGAGGCTTCAGCCAAATTGGATTTTACTTCAGGGAAATCTCATTCCAGTGAATTAGATGATGCCTATAGGAAAATCCCAATTAACTATGGTAATCAACCATCAATACATACGGCATTTGTCTTCAATCACATCGGAAAACCTTGGTTGACTCAATATTGGTCTCGTGAAGTTGTGGAAGTAGTATTTGGAGATTTATCAACGACATTAGGTTTTAGTGGAGATGAAGATCAAGGACTTATGGGATCACTTTCTGTGTTGATGAAAATCGGGTTGTTTGAAATGAAATCTGGTGCAGATATAGAACCTAAAGTTGATTTGGGCAGTCCTATTTTCAATAAGGTCACCATACACTTAAATAAGAAATATTATGCAGGTGATAAGATTGAAATTGTTGCTTCAAAGAATAGTCAAACCAATAGGTATATTCAGAGTGCGCGATGGAATAATGTTGAACTTAATTCCCCAGAACTTAATCACCGAGATTTAACTAAAGGTGGAGTGCTGACATTGGAAATGACAGATAAGCCTAGTTCCCAGTGAGTTTTTTTGTAAAACCCTATGTAAAAAAAATCCTCTAAATTTTGAGGGCATCCAAGTAAGCATTTACGAATTCTTACTAGTAACTTAGTTTAAAATATGAATAGATTAATTGTAGTGCTCATGCTCGTTTCAAGTTCCTTATTGACAAAGGCTCAAACTAAAATTATTGCACATAGAGGCTTTTCTGAAATTGCTCCTGAAAACACGCTTATGGCTTTTCAAAAGGCTATCGATTGCAAGGCCGATTATTTCGAATTGGATGTACATAAATCCAAAGATGACTCTGTTATGGTGATTCATGACTCATCAGTGGATCGGACTAGTACCAATAATAGTAAAGGAAATATAGCCGAGATGACTTACATGGACTTATCTACAGTCAAAGTGGGCAACAGCAAGAAATTTGGTGATAAATATAAAGATGAAAAAATTCCAACTTTGAGAGAAGCGTTAGAATTGGCTAAAGGAAAAATTAAGGTATGTATAGAAATTAAAGTTTATGGAGTAGAGAAGGCAGTTATGGAAGTGGTGAATGATCTTGAAATGAATGATCAGGTGATCATATTTTCCTTTTACTATCCGGTATTAGCCAAGATTAGACAACTTGATAAAAACATCCCAGCGCTGTACTTGATAAGTGATGCAGACAACACAACCATAGATTACGCCAATGTCTTAAATTTAAATGCCATTGGTGTGGGAGGCAAAACGGCTATAACTAAGGAGTTTCTTGATTTTGCTCATGAGCGAGGAGTTGAGGTTTGGAAATGGACTGTTGACAATGAAAAAACCATGCAGCAATTAATTGATGTGGGATTGGATGGATTAATCACTAACCGTCCAGACAAGGCGATTGAAAAGTTAAGAAAAAAGAATAGGTAGCGCCTGATTTATAAATTCTAATAAACAAAGGCGGAGAGTCATATACCTCTCGAAAAATGCTGGTTTTGTTCAATAGATTGAACGAGAAGGACTAGTCCATATCAATAGCTTTTTTAGCCCCAAGGGTAAGTCACTAACATAACATTTACAATTACTAAGAATTACTATCAATACAATGAACGATCAAAGACGAAAATTTATTCAGCAAACAGCCGTGATTGCTTCTGGTATTTCTATTCTACCCTCCTTGACATGGGCGGGAAATTTGAAAGGCAAAATGTATGGTTCGGACGAAGTGCTCAAAAAACTATCTGTGCTGAATGATGACAGGGTGGATGGATTGTTAAAACTGCAAGTAGATAATCCAGGTGATCCTTGGGATGGTGGAGTGATGAACAAGTACGAATTAATTAATGCACATAGTACCTATGGGTTTATAGTTACAATTGCTTCTGCTTATGCTTGTGAATTTTCTGAATATTATAAATCATCTACATTAGAAAAACCACTTGAAAGAGCCATTACTTGTTTGGTGAATGT